>JBMDWS010000082.1:0-24368 GCA_048594695.1 Truepera sp.
GAGTGGTAGTTCGTAGAGGACATCCACTTCGTCCCGGGCAAGGGTGTAGCTCTCTAGGGGAGCGTCGCGCCGCAGCAGGTAGGTTTCCTGCAATTCGTTGTCGCGTAGCCCTTCATACTCGCGCTGCGCGTGCGTGGTGCCGAGGTACTCGAGGTCTCCCAAACTCACCCGAAAGCCAAGTTCTTCCTCGACCTCGCGCAGCACGTCGAGGAGGGTTTCTCCTGCCCCGAAGTGTCCGCCCACGGCCACATCGAGCTTGCCCGGCTCCAAGTCCTTGGTCCTCGAGCGACGCTGCATCAGGACGCTGCGATCCTCGCGGACGATCCAGAGGTGGAAGGTACGGTGCAGATCACCTTCCCGGTGCACCGCCTCACGAAGCTTGGTCTCACCTGTGGGCAGACCCGCCGCGTTTAGTACGTCCAGCCTTTCAGCCATAGGGGTACTATAGCGTGTATGGTGATATCGCTTCCCTCGGGGTGGGCCTGGCCGCCTCTGCTGGCGATGGCCGCTGCGTTCATGCTCAGCGCCTGCGACGTCACACTTGATCCCCCGCAACCTGCACACCTGCCCGAGCGCGGCTTTACACTCGTGTTGCCTATCTATGACGATGCGGGCCTCACCTATACCCTGACCACGCTGGCACCCCATATCCGTGATGAGGACCGTTTCATGATCGTATCGGGCAACTCTGCCGGAGCAGTCGATACGGCCTGGATCAATCAGGCGGCCCTCAAGCTGCGCGACTTCTACCCTTACGCACGCCTCTACGCCGCGACGAGCGGCCTTAGCAATATGGCGACAGCCGCCAGCGAGGTCAGCGACGTCATCGAGGGGCTTGTCTACGTCTATGAGCCCAACTTTCCCAATCAGCCCGAGTTCACCTGGGATTTTAGCGAGACGCAGGCACGGTTTGCCGAATCCTCGAGCCTCGCGCGGCAGGCCGGATTTCGGGCTATCGGCAAACCTACGGGCCGTCCGGTCATTCAGCCTTCCCTTGCCATACATGGCTGGAACTACGGCGCACTCGCCAAAACTGTCGATGAGCTGCTGATTCAGACGCAGACCTACTGCAAGAGCAGCGCGGAAGAATTTGCAACTGCTCTCGACCAGATAGAGGTGCAGTTCACCGAACAGGCCGAGATGCAGCCCTGGATGCCGCAGATCACGATCGCTCCCAATCATCCAAACGGCACCACCGTCGCCCAGGCCCAGGCCTGTCTTCAGGAAGCGCGTAACCGGGGCCTCGAGGGAGCCGTCTTGTGGTGGTCCCCACCCTACGTTGACCGTACTGTAGAGTTTTTGCAAGACCTCAACGCGGCGCCCTAGAGTGGACGAGTCAAAAGTCGTCTAGGGTCTCTTTGAGCGCCTTGGGCGTACCGAGAGGCAGCGTGAAGAGCATCTCGAGGCTGTAGTAGCTGCGGAGCAGACGGAAAATCATGTAGAGGGGTGTATAGGGCAGGAGACCTACGCGCCGGTGCGCGAGGAGCACGCAAATCGATACGAGAAAGGGTAATCCGATGACGATCGCTGCGACCGCTGCGCCCCCACGCAGGTAGAGTTCGGTCGGCTCGAGCAGCGCGACGACTCCGGCAAAGATCAGAATAGGCACGGTAACCGAGCGGCGCACGACCTGAAGAAGTGCCCAGGGAATGCTAAAGACGCCTCTCACCCCCTGCTGCGGCGTGATGGCGGAGCGGTTGCGCGAAGCTACGTGGAAAGTCGAGCGAAACCAGCGCAGTCGCTGCTCGCGCAAGCCCGGCAGCGAGCGCGGCACCTCGGAATACACGTAGATACGCGGGTCGTTGATGAGTCGGTAGCCGAGTCGCCCGATCCGGAGCACGATATCGGTGTCCTCGCCGTTGATCTCCTCAGCAAATCCGCCCAGCGTATCGAGGCACGAGCGGCGGTAGGCCGAGAACACACCCGAGAGGCTCAGCACCCCGTCGACGGCGCTCATCCCCAGACGCACGAACCCCTGATTCATATAGACCTCGATGGCGCGCATCTTGGCAAGCCAGGAGCGGTGCTCGAGTGGCAGCGGCAGCCCACTGACAGCCCCGACCGCGGGGTCGGCAAAGTGTGATACGGCGGCGGCCAGTAGGTTGGGGGAGACCTGCGTGTCCGCGTCGACGCGGATCACGATGTCTTCGCGGATCGCTGACAGGCCCCGGTTGAGGGCTTTGGACTTGCCCGGTTGCAAGCAAGTCATGATGACCCCGTCGAGGGCTTGTGTTCGGCTCAGCTCAAGTTCGGCGATCTCGCGCGTCAGGTCTTGTGAGTTGTTGTCTACGAGGTAAAGTCGGCAGACGCGCCCGTAGCGCTGCGCGGCGACGTCCAGGCTACGAATACACGCCGCGACATTTTCGGCCTCGTTAAGGGCCGGAACCAGAAACGCGACCGAGTAGCGAATATCTCCCACTTTGGCTCGCAGCGAGATCAGCTCCATGACGCAGAGAATGGTGATAAAAACCGGAAAGAAGAGCAGGATACCGGGTCCCAGGCCACCAAGAAGCGCAACATCGCGCAGGGCGTCGAGCGGCATGTAGGCGTTTGCCAAAACCGCGAGCACACCAGCGACGACAGCAGCAAAAGCGAACCGCACCGGGTAGCGCCTCGAGGCGCGTCTCGAGGGCGTGACCTTCTCGTCTTCGGGAAGGGTTCCCTGCTGCATAAGGGTTACTGCAAAGATACCCATGGCAGCAAAACCGATAAGGAGGTTGGCTAACGTCGTGACAAAGTTGGGAGACATGACCGCCACGAGGTTGGCAAAAATCAAGTCACCTACAAAAACGAGCAAGCAAAAGGAAAAAACAAGGGTCAGGAGCAGCCTCAAGCGTCGTCCCGCAGATCCTGCTGCAAAAAGACTGTAAGTCACAAAAAAGGCAAGAAAAAAGGGTCGTAGACGCAGAGCAAAAGCCGACTCCGAGAGAGTCGGACCGAAACTCACGCGGTCTAGCAGAAGCCGATACGCGCGCTCGGCGGAAGGTGTCAGCTCGGCCAAGCCGACAAACAGCCCACAGAGGACGACGAGAAACACGGGAACGAGCCAAAGCTGACGGGCCACAGCAAATCGTACGGGCACGCTGTCAGCTGTCTGAGCGGGTCCAACCCTGGGGGGCTGAGGTTCTGGAAAAGGAACCCCATTTGGCCTAACCTTCATGAAACTCCCAACCGTCACCGCCTAAAAGCGGTGACCGCCTACTATACCGCTCGGGCTCGAGGAGACCAAAATCTCTACGGTCAGCTCTTGAAGCCCGGGGGCAGATTGAGTAAAGTCGGTATGGACCGTGCGCCCGTAGCTCAGTAGGATAGAGCAGGGGACTCCTAAGCCCAAGGTCATCCGTTCGATTCGGATCGGGCGCACCATCTTCTAATCTTTCTGCCGAACCTGATTGCCAAACTCGACAAGACCGAAGCTTGCTTGAAAGCTCATATGGGGGGCAAGCCCGTACGGCTCAGGCGGGTGGCCTGACGATAAGGACGCTTCGCCAAACAGCAGCAGCCGTCTACTCATGGCGAGATGAGGGACTTCAGAAAGTCCCTGCTCTCGTCCATTAATCTCGTGTAATTCTTGGTGGGAGCGCTTTATCCCACTAAGGTACGTACAAGCCAACAATATTTATTCGCAGACGGGTGGTGAGTGGAGAAACCGGTCCTAGGCTTCGAAAAGACCAAACAGATAAACATCGCCGATTATCTAGCGTTTGGAAATATGTCAAGCTCGCAACATGTAGTGGAGCGCTTCATTTCAGAACGTAGCGCTGTGCGCAGGTTTATGGCTATGGCGACGCGCCCACGCCGGGTGGTTAAAGGTGCGCATGATAAGCTACCGTGTTTTAGTTTTTGTTGGTAGAGGACTACCGGAAAATGGAACGTATCAATGACTCCTAACGCGTCAAATCCGCAAGACAGCGGTGACGACAGGTACAAACTACAGGTCTTGACTCGGGCGCTGAACGTGCTCTTTACTTTTTCGGCGAGTCGACCCGCACGCAGTCTGGATAGCCTGGCTACCGAACTTAACCTGAATAAGGCGTCGCTCTTACGCATCTTGCGAACCCTCGAGGCCGAAAAGTTTCTGCTCCGTACCGATGAACTCTACCGATTGGGTCCCAGAGTCCTAGAACTTGGGAACGTTTACCTGAGTACGCTCTCGGTCCATAGCGTTGCCCAGCCCGAAATGACGAGGCTCGCGGAACAGTGTGGCCAAACCGTAAGCCTGGCGATCTTGGATGACTTCGACGTCGTCTATATCGCCATCGAGCACACCCAGCGCGAGGTCGGGATCCAAGGCGAGATCGGCGGACGTCACCCTGCTCACGCAACAGGACTAGGCAAAGTACTCTTGGCCGACCTCGACGAGTCCAGGCTCGACGCGTTGCTCGACGGACGCGTGTTAAAGCGTCTGACGCCACGGACGATCGGAACTGCGGGAGCGCTCAAAGAGCGTCTCGATATGGTGCGGCGGGAAGGTCTTGCCGTCGATGACGAAGAGCGTGGCATCGGCATCCGCTGCGCTGCGGCTCCTATACGGGACCGGACCGGACGTGTCACGGCAGCCATCAGCCTCGCGGGGCCGATCTTTCATATGACCGACGAGAAGATGCCCGCCTATAAAAAGCTGCTACTCGAGAGTGCAGCAACGATTTCCGAGCGTCTCGGTTACGTGTCCAAAGCGCCTGTTTCAACGCCTCAGTAAAGGCGGCTCATCTCGAAGACGTTTCTTAGCGGCTCTCCCTGCAGATAGCGCGCGAGATTATCGCAAAAGAGGTCCGTCAGGCGGCGGTTTTCCTGACGCGAGGTACTTGCTGAATGCGGGAAGATGATGACGTTTTCAAGCGACCAGAGAGGATCATTTTCAGGGAGCGGTTCTTGGTGCGCCACGTCGAGCACAGCCCCTCGCATGGGGCCATGATGCAGAGCGTGTAGGAGCGCTGTTTCATCGACCAGAGCCCCGCGCCCGATATTGATAAGAACGCTACCTGCTTTCATCGCACCGAACGCCTGCTTGTCCATCATCCCTTCTGTTTCTGGTGTGTGAGGGCACGCTAGGCAGACGAAATCGGCTTGAGGAAGCATCTCCACAAATGTTTCATGAGGATACAGCGCTGCGACGTTCAAACTTTGCGGTGATACGCCTTCTGCATGCCGCTTGCTGCCGACAACGTGCAACCCAAAATACTGGGCCAGCTTGGCGACCTCCACACCGATCTGTCCTAACCCGACAATAGCAAGCGTTTTGCCCTCTAAATCGTCGTTGTGAAAGCGTTGCCAGTGGTGCTGACGCTGTTGTTGCCGGGCAAGGGGATAGTTCTTGGTAAATGCGAGCATCCCCCAAAGCACAAATTCGGCCAGTGGGCGTGCGTGAACTCCCGCTGCAGTCGTCAGGGTCGCGCCGAGTGTGTCGAGGCGGTGTCGCCGGACAAATTGTCCGATCCCCGCGCTGCTTGCCTGAATCCACTTCACGCTTTTGGCGTGCGCCTTGAAACTCTCCATGTGGTGATAATCGAAGTCAAAAAGAATTTCGGCACGGCGAAGCACCTCTTGCCACGCCTGTTCCTGCGCTGCCGTTCGCTCAAAAGGTGTGCCGACATGATCCGCTGTGTACTGCGGCGTCGCTAGGAGGTCAGGGTGGTAGTGAACCTCGAGATCGGGGCTTACCCGCCGGATCTGCTCGATAAGTTCGGGCTCGAGATAGCTGCAGATAAGAAGTTCAGGCACTATACAACCTCCGGTTCAAGCCATACGCTGTATCCCGCTTGGAAAACGGCCTACCAGCACGTATTGTGAAACGGAGTTTCACTTTTAAGGAGATACTCTCGTGAATACGCTTTACGACCACCTTGATTGGACGACCTATCCTGTACCGAGTCACGCCGCCACGGGCCATATCGAGCTGCACGTTGGGGAAGTGGGAAGTGGGGACAAAGTAGCCACGCTCATCGCTGGAGTCCACGGCGATGAAGGACCTTGGGGCGCGCTGGCCCTGAGGCAGCTTCTGGCTCGGCCCTTCGGTACCCTGCGGAACCGTCTTCGTGTCGTTCTGGCGGCCAATCCGCTGGCGCTCGAGGCCGACGCTCGTAACGCGCCGCTCGACCGTCTCGACCTCAATCGTAGCTTTCCCGGCGATCCGCACGGCTCGCATACCGAAGTGTTGGCCTACACGTTGCGGCAGATCATCGAGGGCAGCAATCTGCTCGTCGACCTTCATGGGGGAGGAAGCTGGTGCGTCAACGCCTTTGCTTTTAGCTTTCCAGGCGATGAGGAACTCGCTGCCGAAGTGGGCGCGCCCTTTACTGTCTCTTCGCCAGGAACCAAGGGAACGCTTACGGACTACGCGCGCTCCAGGGGCGCCAGGGTCGTCGCCACCGAAATGGGCGGGCGCTCCCGTGATGAGTTCTTGTGGCGTGAGCAAATCGGAGATGGACTCGCACGGGTATTGCAGCATCAGGGTTTTTTGATCGAAAGCGGCGCGGCCCCAGCGCCAGCGAGTATCCCGGTGGGAGCTACCGAGGTCTTGCGTCCCCGAGTCGGCGGTATGTTCGTTCCTACGGTGCGAGAAGATAAGGTCGGAACCGTGATAGAGGGTGGTACGGAACTCGGTCGGCTGCTTCACCCTCATACGCTTGGCCTCCTCGAAACATTCACCGCGCCTTTCCAGCAGACGGCGCTGCTCCTGCTGAGGCCGCACGTCGGCGTCCTCGAGGGTGGAGCGATGACCTATGTCGTTGCTGAGCCACGTTAACCTCACGTGGCGACCACTAGGCTCGCAAGATCCCGGGGATAGCGGCAAAGGTTGCGGCAACCCGTATCCGTTACGAGAACCGTATCGGAGTGGCGAAACCCCGCCAGACCCGGCACGTAGAGGCCAGGCTCGAGGGAAAAGATCATGCCGGGCTGAATCACCGTTTCGTCGTCCAGGTCCAGAAACGGATGCTCGTGCCCTTCGAGCCCAAAGGCGTGGCCGGTATGGTGGCGGGTCAGTTCAGCCATCCCCAGCGTTTTCCGAATAAACTCACTCACGTCTCGTTCCACGTCGCTACAGCGGCGACCGGGCCGAAGTGCGGCAAACGCCGCATCCTGAGCGGCGACCATCGCCTCGAAGTAAAGGGTAAAGGTATCATCTGGCTCGCCCAGAATCATGGTGCGCTCGAGTTCAGACTCGTAGCCACCGACGAGGGCGAAAGCACCCGTCACCAGTACGTCGCCCTCCTGGACGCCGCGCTGCTCGTGCAGTCCGTGCGGGTTGGCCGTGTTCCCACCTGCAATCAACATCGCCTGGGCAGGCATCCCCTCGCGCGCTTTGGGTACGTAGCGCGTGCCAAGCTCGGTGAGCATATCGCGGGTCGCCTGCAAGCTCGCTTCGTGCGAGATGATAAGTTCGCTGCTCCCTACATGGATACGCTGCTGCATGAGGTGGTGTGCGTGGTCACCCCAGTAGCACGCCTCTTCGATGAGCGCGATTTCCGCTTCGCTCTTGACCATTCGCAGGTCGTCGACAAGCTCGAGCCGTTCACTCACGACGCGCCCAAGCAGCCCGCTAAGCTTCGGCCCTCGGTAGCCCCAGCGGTTCTCGTAGCCGTCGTGATCGACCGCCAGGGTGCCCTGGCCCAAACCGAGCAGGTCGAGAAGCTCGAGCAGGAACCTTAGCGGGTGTTTGCCGGACCCGCCGCCGGGATACTCTGGATAGGTCACGACGTGCTGAAGGTTGGGGCACTGCTTGGCGACGTGGTCCACCTCGAGCTTGGGGATGAGCAGACCTGCTTTGCCTTCGCGCGGGACGACGAGAACGATGGGGCGCTCGGTAGCGGCGTAAAAGAAGCCCGTTAGATAGCTCACGCGGGTCGGGCCGAAGGCGCAGTAGCCATCGAACCCGTGCGCCTCGAGTCCGGCTTGAAGGGACGCGACACGCCCTGAATATTCTGCCTCGGAAATCTCGAGCTTCGTCAGCTTGAGGGGAGACTCCTGTTGGGTTGTGTCCACGCTAAGCTCTGAACATCCGTAGACTCTCGGGCGTGTTCATCTGCCCGTAGAGAAATTCGATGAACGCCTCGCGCTGGTTGGCGCTGCGCTCCCTAACCTCGCGAACCGCCTCATCCCCAAACCAGTAAGAGGCGATAAACGGACCCCGAAAGGGATGCTGAGCAAACCGCAGGCGGCCCTCGACCCAAGCAGGCTGACCGAAGAGCTCGTCTGTCAGGTAGGCGCGCGTCTGAGCCTCGCTCCAACCGCCTTCCATGAGATGCCAGGCTGCGCTCGTTTGTCCGGCGCTCCGCAGTCGCCGCAGGGTCAGATGCAACGTATCGTCAACGTCCTCGGTCCAGTCGATAAGGTGGACGCCCTGGTCGCCAATCCCTTCTTGCACCGCGCCTGTCGCCCCGTTGGTGGTGCAGAGCAGCACGTCGAGTGGGCTTTCGCCGCTTTCGGCCTTGGCCAGCGTGTAGAGCAGCTGCGTCGAATGGCCGGGAAACACCTCGTGTGCAACGAGATGTTTGAGGCTCGAGCGCGTAAAGCTCAAATCGATATTGAGGTCCATCTTTCCCTCGCTGAAGTTGCAGCGTGCGGTATAGGGAACGCCCGACACGGGAGCCAGGTTCATGCTGTAGTCGCCCGTCGGGAAAACAAGCGCGTCGGTACGCGCCTGAGCGTCTATCATGAGTTCGCGAAAGGTCTCTTCTAGCTCACCCCGGGGCAGCGTGCGCTCTCGTTCCCAGGCCTCGACGCGGGAACGGAGCGTGCCTACATTGAACCCCGCTTCGCTCAGCTGATGGTCGAGCGCCTCGCGGAGGTCGCCGATTAGCGTTTCGGAGACCGGCGCATTGGGTACGCAGACGAGCCGCTCAAGTTTTTCGCCATAGGACAGCTCGCGCCCCTGAAAGAGTGTCGCCGCTGCCCCGAGCGATCCGATCATCGAGGTGAGGAAAGTCCGACGCGCTCCGGCCGGCAGTTTACCGACTTCCTGCTCGAGAACGTGCAGTTCACTCTCGGCGTCGGCCCAGGAATTTAGCTGCTTCGGAAGAATAAGCGAGTCACCCAGATAGATGGGTACCAGGCCCTCGCTGTCCAACGCACCTTCTCCTTGGCTCTGCTCACGCTCGTAGCGGTCCATCCCTATCGTGAGCGCGGTGAGCCTGCTGGCAATTTCGCTCCCGAACTCTGGCTGTTCACTGTGCTGCGTGTCCATACGCTCTCCTCGCATCATCCCCAAACACTGCGGTAAAAGATCCACTTTCGCTAATCGTCATGCACGATAGAACAAAGTGAAACGCCGTTTCAAGTCATTGACAAGCATTGGAACGGAGACCTAGACTACGCAGCTAAGGCACGTTGCCTGCCCTGAGGGGTTGGATCGCCGTGACCGAGTCGTGTATTTATTCGCTCCGGAGGTCTTACATGTCGAGAGTCGCTCTAAAGCCGCAGCTCACCAAGTTCGTATGGGGAGTTTTACTGCTCGTTATCTCTGGCGTCGCATTCGCTCAGGAGCGCGGTGGCACGCTAACCATCGGTCTCGGTTACGAAATCGACACGATGAATCCCTACGCCACAGGCTATTTGGGAGATGCCCAAGCCACGGTGCTCGAGGGCCTCGTCGCACCCGACAGCAACGCCCAGTACGTCCCGGTCCTCGCGACTGAAGTGCCTACACTCGAAAATGGCGGCATCGTCCTCTCAGAGGATGGTGAAACGATGACGGTCACCTACAAGCTTCGCGACGGTGTCCTCTGGTCTGATGGGGAGCCTTTTTCCTCGGCGGACGTGGCCTTTACCTGGGAAGCCGTTAAAAACCCCGACTTCCTAGCCGAATCCAAGGACGGGACCGACGATATCACCTCCATTGAAACACCGGATCCGCTGACTGCCATCGTTCACTACAACACCGTCGCGCCGGACTTCGCCTCGACGCTCTTTACCTTCGGCATCCTGCCCAAACACGTGCTTGAAGGCCAGGATCTGAACACCTCGAGCTTTAACCAGACGCCTATCGGCACCGGACCCTTCATGGTGACCGAGTATCAAGCGGGGCAATACGTGGTGCTAGACCGCAACCCGAACTACTGGGGCACTGCTGAAGACGGTACGCAGCTTCCCTATCTTGACCGCTTGGTCTTTCGCATTGTGACCGACTCGAACACGATGGTCACGCAGCTCAAATCGGGCGAGCTGGACATGGCCTATGGCGTGCTCTATTCCCAAATCCCGGGGTTCGAGGCCCAAGAGGGCGTGCGGGTTATTGCCAACAAGACGCTTTCATGGCAACATCTCGATTTCAACCTCGCCAATCCGCTGCTAGACGATCTAAGTGTGCGACAAGCTTTTGCGCATGCCATCGACAAAAACACCATCTCGCAGGCACTCGGCGGCTATCCGCAGGTCATCGATACTGTTGTCGTACCACTCTTTCCTTTCAGCGACGCCAATGTACCCAAATACGCCTACGACGTCGAAGAGGCAAACCGTTTGCTCGATGAAGCGGGCTATATCGTCGGTGATGATGGCGTCCGGGTCGACAGCGAAGGCAACCGTCTCAGCTTCAACATCTTGACGCAAGCCGGGCGTACGGAATATGAGACGGCGCAGCAGGTCATGGTTGCGAACCTCAAGGCCATCGGAATCGAACTCATCCCCAACAATCAGTCGGGCGTAGCCTATACCCAAGCCCGTTACGACGGCGACTACGATCTGTTCTACGCAGGCTGGATCACGCCCGCTGACCCGAACTACGCCATCTTCTACGAGACCGGCGGCGCGCTGAACAGCCAGGGATACAGCAACCCTGAACTCGACGCCGTGCTTGGGGACGCCAACTCCACTATCGACCCTGAGGCCCGCGCCGACTACCTGCGGCAGTTTCAGGAGATCCTGATGACAGACATTCCGACATTGCCTATCGTTAGTGGCCCTTCGATGATCGTGGTGACCGACAGGTTACAAAACTTCGAGCCCAACCCCACGAACATGACGAACTTCGTCCACACCAGCAACTGGTACCTACAGTAACTCGCGACCACACGTTCTTCGCGCGCCTGACACCGTTAGGCGCGCGAACACACTGACAGGAGGTGAAGGGTGAGTCTAAAGTATCTACTGCTAAGGATTTTGGGGACAATCCCCCTCCTTCTCGGTGTGTCGCTCATCCTCTTCGCCGTGCTGCACCTTGCGCCGGGTAGCCCACTCGACATCTACACCGATAACCCGGCTGTGACAAGAGAAGCGCTCGAGCGCATTCGCGTTTCGCTTGGCCTGGATCAACCCCTCCATATCCAGTACTTTTCCTGGATCAAGTCGTTTGCACTTGGAGATTGGGGCTATTCGATCCGCACCAGCCGACCCGCGCTGCAAGAGGCGCTCGAGCGCCTGCCTGCCACTTTGGTCTTGAGTGGAAGCGCGTTCGCTATCGCGCTTCTCATTGCGCTTCCTCTTGGCATCGTCAGTGCAGTGCGCCGCTACAGCTTCATCGACCACGCTGCGACGCTGTTTTCGTTTATCGGCATCTCGATGCCTGTGTTCTGGCTGGCCCTGATGATGCAGCTCCTTTTCGCAGTCCAACTCCACTGGCTTCCGTCGGCGGGTGTCACGACGATAGGGGACGGCTCGTTTCTCGACCGCCTGCGTCATCTGATTTTGCCTGCTTCTGTCCTGTCTCTAGCGTTCATTGCGGGTTGGAGCCGTTACATCCGCTCCTCGATGATCGAAGTCTTGTCACTCGATTATGTTCGCACGGCACGTTCCAAAGGCCTTAGCGAAAGGCGTGTGACCTATCGCCACGCCCTCAAGAATGCGCTCATCCCCGTCGTTACCGTCGTCGCTCTCGACCTCGCCGGGCTCTTTTCGGGAGCTGTGATCACCGAGACCGTTTTCGCCTGGCCAGGCTTGGGGCGGCTCTTTATCGAGAGCATGAATGGGCGTGACTATCCCGTCCTGCTCGGCCTTTTGATGTTCGGATCGTTTATGCTCATCTTTGTCAATCTACTGACCGACCTACTTTACGCTGTCCTGGATCCCAGGGTGCGCTATGAGTGAGCTGAATCAACCCGTGGCTACCCTTCCACCCGCCAGAGGGCTATCGCGAGGTTTTTTTCGTCAGGTAGCGGGGCGCTTCTTGCGCCACAAGCCTGCGGTTCTAAGCCTCGTCGTCCTGCTGCTGTTGTCCCTGATAGCGGTCTTCGCACCCCTGATCGCACCTTACGCTTACGACTTTCAAGACTTTACGATTATCGGTCAGCCTCAACCACCAAGCAGAGCGCACCTGATGGGGACCGACCAACTCGGGCGCGATACCTTTACGCGTGTTCTCTACGGAGCCCGCATATCGCTTTCTGTAGGTCTTCTCAGCGCTCTCATCGCCGCACTCATCGGAACCGTCGTAGGCGCGTTGGCGGGCTTTTTTATAGGCTGGACAGACAGCGTCTTAATGCGCTTTACCGATATTGTTCTCTCGATCCCGATCCTGCCGATGGTGATTTTGCTGGCAGGCATCATGCGCCCGAGCGTGTCTCTTATCGTGCTTATTATTGGTGGCCTGGGCTGGATGGGGACAGCCCGGCTGGTGCGGGGGCGTTTCTTGGCACTGCGTACGGTCGAGTTTGTCGAGGCGTCGCAGGCACTGGGCGGAACCTCGTTTCGGGTCATGTTCAGGCACATCCTGCCCAACGCGCTCGGCCCCATCATTGTAGCGACGACACTGGCCGTAGGCGGGGCCATCATGCTCGAGTCCGCGCTCTCTTTTCTCGGCTTCGGCGTGCAACCCCCGACGCCGACCTGGGGCAACCTCCTGAACGAAGCGCGGGAGTACCTCTCGCTCGCGCCCTGGCTAGCGATCTTTCCTGGTCTATGCATTCTCATTACCGTGCTGGCTGTCAATTTTCTGGGGGACGGCCTGCGGGACGCGTTCGACCCCAAAGCATAAGGGAGACATCATGAAGGTGACGATTATTGGAGCCGGGGCCATCGGTGGCCTCGCCGGGGCCTATATGACCCGTGCTGGCCACGACGTTTTGCTCGTGGACCGCTGGCGCGAGCACGTCGAGGCCCTGAACCGTCAGGGGCTCTACATCGACGGGGTGCGCGGCGAAATGTCAATCCCTGTCACAGCCTGCACGCCTGACGAGCTTTCTGGTCCGCTCGAGGCTGTTCTTATCGCGACGAAGTCGCAACACACCGACGAAGCGCTGAAGGCTGCCCTGCCTCACTTCGGCCCGGATACATTCGTCGTGTCTTATCAGAACGGTTTCAACGAACCGGGAATCATCGCCCAGCTCGAGCAAGCAGGACTTGGGGGCCAAGAGCGGGTCATGGGCTCAATCCCCAACTACGGCGGCGCTTTGGTAGATCCCGGGTACATCGAGTTCGTCCACGAGGGACCCATCCAGCTGGGCGAGATGACGGGCGAACAGACGCCCCGCCTAGTTGAGCTTAGCCGAATGCTCTCGAGTCTTACCGAAGTCCAGCTTAGCGACAACATCTGGGGCCAGGTCTGGTCGAAGGAGGTGTACTCGGCGCAAGTCGTCTTTTCGGCGCTGGCCGATGCGCGCATCCACGAGACGCTGGGGGTTGAGCGCTACGCCCGGCTAGCCGGGGCCGTCGTGCGGGAAGCTTTGGACATTGCCGAGGCCAGCGGCATCACAGTCGAGCCCTTCGACTTTTTCGATCCTGCCAACTACAAACCCAAAACGCCCGCTGATACACAGAAGCTGCTAGATAACATCAACCACGCCATCTGGCTCCTTAAGAAAGATCAAAAGGAGGACGCGCACCAGTTCAAGAAAAAAGGCTCGGGTATCTGGTGGGACATCGTCTACCGCAATCGCCCGTCTGAGGTGCGAGCCTCGAACGGCAAACTCGTCGCCTACGGCAAAGCGGCGGGTGTCGATGTCCGCCTCAACGAGAAGATGTGCGACATGATTTATGAAATCGAAGCGGGTAAGCGTGCGCTCGGATTCCACAACTATGATGAGCTCGAGGCCTACGTCAACGAAACCGGTAAGGCGCTACCGTGAGCGGCGAGAGACTCGGTGTTGGAGTTATAGGAGCGCACGCCTGGGCCGAGATGGCACACCTCCCAGGCTACGCTGCGTACGAGCGGGCGAAGCTCGTTGCGATCTGCGACACTGTCAGGGAGCGCGCCGAGGCGATGGCGGCGAAGTTCGGGATCCCCAGAGTCTATACCGACGCTGAAGCCCTCCTTGCCGATCCCGACGTGCAGATGGTGGATGTCTGCACACCTACAGAAACGCATTTACCTCTGAGTCTGGCAGCGATCGCGGCGGGTAAGCATGTGCTTTCGGAAAAACCGCTGGCTCATGACGCCAAGGACGCGTTTGCAGCAGCAAGGGCGGCACGAGAAGCAGGCGTCCGCACGAAGCTCGGCTTTACTTTCCGCTACTCGCCTGCGATAAGACAGCTCTACACCTGGATTCAAGACGGAACGCTCGGTGAGATCTTCCACGTCCACGGTCTCGAGCAAAACTCGCAGTTTCTGGACCCCACTTACCCGCTACGCCAAGTCCCTACCGACGCCGACCGCTCGAGCCTCATTCCTTCATCTATCGTGGGCTACGGCTCTCACCTCGTAGACCTCCTCCGCTGGTGTGCCGGTGAGTTTAACGAGGTTATCGGTTCCATGCACAACTTCATTCCCGAACGTATGGTCCGCGGCTTCGAGGGGATGCAGCGCATCGCGGTCGATGACGGCACGGTGGCGCTTGTTGAGTTTGCCTCGGGAGCGCACGGAATGCTGCAGACCTCCTATATTGCTGTGGGCAACTATCCTGGCGTCGAGGTGCGCGTTTACGGTTCCAAAGGGGCGGCGGTCGCTCGTCTAGTGGAGGAATTCAACGTTGCCGAAACTTTACATTTCGCGACCTCCGACGCCGTCGAGTTCAAGCCTGTCACGCTCCCTGCGACGGCTTTTCCTCCAGGCACAGATGTTTCGACACCGTGGGCCGAACTCTACTATAGGAACCTCGTACGTCACTTCGTAGACGAAATCTTAGATGGCAAAGCGCCCGAGTGCACGTTTTATGACGGCGCGAAGAGCCAGGAGATCGTCAACGCTATCTCCCAGTCGCACTTCGAGCGTCGCTGGGTGGGGTTGCCACTCTATCCCGAGGAAACCCTTTAGAATGCCCCGAGATCGCTGCGCCGCGTCGGGATCTACAGGCTGGCGAGGAGCAACGCTCCGATGAGTCTGCGCTGGGGCATCTTGAGTACGGCCAATATCGGCCGAAAAGTTGTCACGCCGGCTATTCAAGCGGCATTAGACTGTCAGGTCGTTGCTGTGGCGAGTCGGGACCAGCAGAAGGCCGAACGCTACGCTGCCGAACTGGGGATTTCAAGAGCCTATAACGCTTACGAGGCGCTGCTCGAGGACCCCGACATTGACGCGATCTATAATCCTCTACCCAATAGCCTGCATTTGCCGTGGACAATTCGGGCGCTCGAGGCGGGTAAACACGTCCTGTGCGAAAAACCGCTCGGACTCAGCGCCGATGAATGCCGGGAGATGCAGCGTGCTGCCGAAGCGTCGGGATGCGTGCTCATGGAAGCGTTCATGTACCGTTTCCATGAACGAACTCAGCGGCTTTTCGCGATCACTCGTTCCGGAAAACTCGGCGCTCTCCGCCTGATCCGGGCGCGCTTCGCGTTTACAGTATCGGATCCGGATAACATCCGCCTCAATGAAGAGCTTGGCGGAGGAGCGCTGATGGATGTGGGCTGCTACTGCGTCAACATCGCCCGGACACTTGCCGGAAACCAGCCCTTAAAGGTGCAGGCGACGGCGTCTTGGAGTGAAGGTGTAGACAAGGCGCTGACTGCCACGCTCAGGTTCGCTGACGGCCTCATCGCCCAGATCGACTGCGCCCTCGACCAACCTCGTTTCGAGAAGCTCGAGGTGTTTGGTACGGACGGTTACTGTGAGGTGGAGGCTGCATTCTTGCCCGGTTCGGACGACACCATGCTCGATCTCACATTGAGAGAAACAGGTTCGCAACAGATACCCGTTGCAGGACACAACCAGTATCAGAGCATGGTCGAGCACTTTGTCGAAGCCGTAGTGCAGCGGGCTCCTCTACGTTACGGACCGCTCGAGGCAGCCCAAAATATGACTGTGATCGAAGCCCTCTACCGTTCTGCGCGAACCGGGAGAGAAGAACATGTAAGCGAGTAAAGGCAGGCGTAAAATCGCCAGCCTCTCCAAAGTCGGCTACCCATGTTGCTTTTTATCTCCCAGCGGCTATCTGGGCTGCACACTTCTTTTCGTAATGTGGGTCCAAAAGAGTGTCCGCCCTTATCGTCCAAGCTTTAGCGTGCTTTTCCAGCAGCCCTCAGCGAGTATCGGATGAATACGGATAGGCATGTCGCGGCGCTGCCCCCAGAGCCTCAGCGAGATAACGACCTGGCAGCGCAGGCCCGTCTCAGATGACGTCAAAGGCGTACGCTTTAGCTGTTGGTGGGCGCTGCTTGGAGTTGCCCGCCGTTGTGACGCGGCCCTGCTGCGGTAGCCGCTCCATCGGTGTCGCGCCGAGTGCGATATGCTCCCGGCGCATAAGGTCGATCACGTAGGACAGCCCATTCGTGAAACGCTTCAGGCTCTAGACCCAAACAACGTGTTCTTTCTCTTTCGGCAATGGGCTCGAGAGCAGCGGTCCCGTGGCGGGTGGCTGGATGTTGACAAGTACGCCGATCTGGTAGAGCGCGTCATGGCGCTCTCGTACGCTACCGAAGGCTCCAGCTCGAGCGAGCGATTGCTTTTGTTAAAATCTCTACGCTTGTGAGCAGTACGCGGCTGGACTTGCTGCCGTCGCGGTTGCGCTCGGCCCTGGAGGTCATCTCCGAAAGGGCGATGTCGAGGCGTACGAAGCCGACGCCTTAGTGTCCTTGCTTCACGCCACCTGGATTCTCGCCCAAGACGGCGGCGAAATAGTCGGCAGTGTAGTGGTATATGAGCCACGCCGAGGCGGGTGTGCCCAAGGCCCAAGCGTGGCTTTCCGCAAAGTCTTAGCCCCTGAATGCGGCACACATGCCAAAAATCTCCAGCGCGGTTTTCTCCTTGAACCCCGACCTGCGCTTGTATCCTTCGACAAAGCGTCGTTTTCTCGTCCTCAACTCCCTGTCTGCTTCGTACGAGGTGATCGCTTTTCTGAACGCCTCGGCCCATGAAAATCCCTCGACCTGCACAAGCGATACGTGAGACGTCCTCCCAAAACAGCAACACGCCATAGGATTTGCACAGGATAGGCTCGAGATAGGGGTGAAAATAGATGACGGGCTCGCACTCCTTTTCCTTTTTCACATAGTGCTGAACCGTACCCGACTGAATCGGGCCGGTAAGAAGTAGCGCCACCTGATGGGCAAGATCCTTAAAGTGTTGCGGCTGCACCTTGTGCATTTGGGCAGGCGACTCAATCTGAGACAGCCCCCCCAGCGTGTCGTCTGCCTGGATACTGCTCCAGATGTAGGGGTCATTGAGCAACTCAGGCGTCGGGGAACCTGATCCAAACTATTGGATAAATCCTGTAGCTTTAGTTGCCGCCGCGATGAAGAGGTCGTCAAGTTTCATGGTCGCAATGCCGAGACCGTCAAGCTCTTCGCCGACCTTGACCAATGTGACGCGCAGCCCTAGTTTAAAGTCGCCAGTCTGTACGAGTGCAAGCAACTCCGGGTGTGTCTGCTCGTCAATTTCGAAGACGAGCGATTCGTATTGGGACTCACCATGGGCGAAGGTCACCGCTTGCTTGATGACGTCTGTAGGAGTAACGAACGGTGAGCCGCTGTCACTCAGGAAGAGCTCGAGGTCGATCTCCGCACGAGGCACATCGCCAATAAAGTCTAGCCCGGTCCCTCCCAGGGAAAAAACGCCGTCCAGCCTGACCTCAAATCTTTGCAGATTGCTCACGATCCGTTTGGGCAGAAACGTAAAATCTTCGTCTTCAAGACCCTGCTGGCCGGGCATATCGAAACTCAGGCCGATCCCCGTCGCAACAGGAAATGGCAGCGTCCGGAGTTCTTCAGGGATCAGATTAAGCACCGAGACAGAGACGACAAATACGGTGTCAGAACGACACGCGCTGAGGAGGAGCCCACAGGCCACAACGAGAGGGAGTAGCTTTTTCATCCGCCTCCTAGAAAGTGATCGTCAAAGCGAGGCCGTAGAGCTGCTCTCGGGTGAATACGCCGGGGTAGGCGTGAAGGGCCAGATCAAACGCCGTCGTACCCGTAGTGAGGCCGATACCCGCACCGAACACACCACCATTTTCGTAGCCCGCGCCGCCTCGGAGTGCGAGGGAGAGGTCCGGTCCAATATCCGTTGCCAGCTCGCTTCCCAGATGAGCTGATAGTAAACCTCGTGATAGCGACGCATCGGCAGCTAGGAGCACGGCTGAGGCTGGGGATGCGGCAAAGGTATATCCGAAGTTAAGGGTCATGCGGGCCGTAGGGCTGACAGCAATACTGCGGGTCGCTTTAGCGATAGGCGCTTCTTGACTCGTCCCTTCGGTCAGGATACCCGTTCCCTCGGCGTGAGTCTCGAGGCCTTGCCATACACCAACCCCTAATCCGGAAACGCCTATACCAAAGTCGGCGTGATCCGCTCGAGTCTCGCCCAGACGTATAGCGAGGCCAAGATCGCTGGTGAATCCGTAACCGAGCCCGCTCGACAAGAAATAAGTGAGGTCGTAGTTGTAGGCTGCCTCAGCACCAGCGAGGTTGCTCCCATCAATGGCAACTCTTGTGCTTCCACTCCCAGAAACCGTGGCATGGGCCAAACCCAGGTAGGGTGAGAAGCGCGTTCCTACGAAAACTCCTAAACCAGAGACGTCGGGGAAAAAGTCCTCAGCTAAAGTGAGGTCGAGCGCTAAACCCGCGCCAGCCTCGCCAGCAACATCGAGCGCAGCCTCGGTGCTGCCATCCGCGAAAAGGTCGCGGAAGCCTTCGTTAGTCGTGAGGACGGTATTCAAGTAACCAAAGGGCCTCAGGCCGAGGCTCGCGAAATCAAAGCGAACGTCAACAGGAAGGTTCAGTTCAGACTGGTGGTGAAAACCTGAAGTATCTAAGCGTAATGGCGAACCACCCTCAATATCGATAGCTGCCAAGACGACACCCATGTCTTCGGCAAATATAGCTAGTTCCACTAGCTCTGGCGCTTGGGGTAAGTTGAGGACGGCGCTACTAAGGTGAGTCCCTTGTTCAAAGAGCGCAGCCGCTTCGATTCCCTGGATGAAATTTGTGAATGGAATAAGGTTAATCCCGCCCAAAGGTAGGGGTAAAACAGTTCTGTTGACGAACTCTGACGCGGCGTATGCCGGGTTACGCAAGCTCGCTGTCTCGTCAGGCACTCCAACCCCGCCCATACCGAGGTTGCGCGCACTTTGCGCGTGGCATAAGCCAGCTCCATACGCCAAAGCAATCAGTGCGGCGGCAACCCACTGTCCAAGACGAGTCCATCCGTTTCTAGCCCAGACTGCCTGCATCATGACGGTCAGACCCTTCTCTAAATGTTTTGCGTATCCTAAACCGCTTCATTTTTGTCTCTTGAGGAGCATCACACCAAACGTGATGTCGTCACTATACTCTGCAGCGAACGCTCGAAAGTCGACGTGTCGGAAATATAGAGGTTTTAAAATATGTGTGAAATTCTCAGCTCGTGCGGGTTCGATGATGTTCTGGAGAGCTCACCTTACTGCCCCTATAAGTACCGTCCAGATCATCCCTGACTGCAAATTCTACTACACTAGCTACGCTTATAGATCAATCTGGTTCTTAAAAAG
The DNA here is from genome assembly GCA_048594695.1 of Truepera sp. Taxonomy (GTDB): domain Bacteria; phylum Deinococcota; class Deinococci; order Deinococcales; family Trueperaceae; genus Truepera. The sequence goes on from JBMDWS010000082.1 coordinate 19,767, forward strand.
AGGTCAGGTTAGGGCGACTGCCCCTATTTGAGAAAGCTTTCGCCCCAATCTTCTAACGCTTTTTCGAAAATTAACCGATGCTCCTTACCACGATCTTCGCGATAAACCAAAGGCCATTTCAAAAAGTTTATCGAGGAAGCGTCGAATAAGGGTCAGGAAGAAAAAGGCTCGGTAAATGCTGAAGGTGTGTCTCCAGCGGATGAGTGGTCTACGATAGTTACCCAGCCCTAGATGAGGAACATCGTACCAGCATCCGGGATGCTCACTTGTGCGAAAGCCTGTTCGATAACAAAGCGCTTTTCGTAATGCTCACGGGCGCAGGTGAGAGACGACTCCGTTTGTATCTCCAATATCTAGATCTACGTGTATCGGGGATGCGAGATTTGATCCCACGTTTCTCAAGTGGCTTTTAAAGGTTTTGGAGGCATGATCATGACCCTCTATCGGCACATAGCGCCTTAGATCGTGATTTGGGACGTCCGCGCTTTTGTCTGACATTGATTTGTTCCGTAGGTGGCTGGGCTTAGCCAGCTTGTGTTCGGAATGGTTTACAGCACAAAGACCAAAGTCAATGACGATGCCCTTGGCACCAGTGACCAGCATCTGTTTCGTTCCTTTACTTCTCTTGGTCAACCCGACTTGAACTTCCCCTTTTTGCAGGTGCAAAATCGCCATTGAAAAATGCTGTGGTCCAGTCGAGCTTTGTACGTCGTCGAGCTCAGACAATAGGCTAGTCACTTACGTCATGTATTGGGACGTTATTTTACAAACTGTGGTAGGCAAAATGCGTGGGGGTGGCCATTGCGCTTTGAAGAAAAGCTTCGTGTAGTCTTTCGGCCATCCTCGTCAGATCGGTTTCGGCGATCATGCCGACGTTGACCCGGAGTGTATCGTCGTGGCCGATATTCACGAAAAAGGGTTCGCCTGCTGCAACTAATATCCCGGCTGCTGCTGCTCGCTCGGCTACCTCAGCTGCGCTCGTGCCGTTTCTCAATTCGATCCAGACATTGACACCGTCTTGTGCCGGTACAGGGCGGAGGCTGTTCGGTGAAGCGAGTTGTGCCAAAGCATGGGTGAATCCCTCCCTGCGACGGTTATACGCCTCGCGTGCAAACTCGATAGCCTCTGGCATTTCGTCGTCAGCAAAAGCGTAGGCGAGCGAATTCTGGGCCAAGCGTGAACTCCAGCCGTCGGTGTAGAACTTGGCTTCTACCAGAAGTGAGCGGAGCGGTTGCCTAACTACGGCCAGAGCCAAGCGCAGATCCGGTGCGATGACTTTGGAGAACGAGCGAATATAGACGATCCGGTCTTCGATCCTTACATCGTTCAGAAGTGAACCCACCTGCGCGTTCGCTGCTTCTGCGAACTGGTCGTCCTCTATAACGATTACGCCAGGATGCTCGGCCAGGAGATCCATAAGGTCGGCAAGGCGAGAAGGTGACCACGAGACTCCCGTTGGATTGTGTGCACGAGGCGTGAAGACGATTAACTGAACCCCTTTAGCGATAGCTCTGGCTACTGAGGCCGGAACAGCACCCTCGTCATCGACCTCAATACCTATGAGACGGTGTCCCAGACGCTCGTAAGCGTCAAAAAGGGTAGGGTATCCCGGTTCTTCAACCCCAACGAGCAGTCGCTCGCGTCCGGCTCTGCCGCTAGCTAACTGGATTACTAATGACATGAGTTGCTGTGCCGACGAGCCCATCACGAAGTCCTCGTCGGACGCATCAACCCGGTCTTTATTGAGCTTTTTGAGAAGCTGCTCGCTGAGAGCAGCGACCGGAGCTGGCCCGGCGTATTGTAAATCGGATGCGTCCATGCGTGCCACAGCCTTCACCCAGCCACGACGCAACGGCTCGAGCGGTAGCAAGGAAGGGTTGGGTAGTCCTGCCGCACAGTTTAGCGCGTGCGGGAACGCTTTAGTGAGCGCAGCTATGTGGTTTGTCTGAGTTCGGCGCCGCCATAAAGATCGGTGCGGAGAGGCTCTTGTAGTGGTTTCCGTGGGCTCATTTTGAGGAGCTGTGCCTAAATGGGAATCTCCGAGTACTCTCGTGCCGCTTCCCACCTTTCCGGTAATGAGTTGCTGTTGTGCGAGTACCCGGTAAGCCGCTGCGACTGTAGTTCCACTTAGGCCGAGTTTTTTCGCCAGCTCTCTTACAGTGGGCAACTTCGTGTCCCGGCTTAGCTGATTGGAGCGTATAGCTTCGGCGACAATTTCACTCAGTGCTTGGTATTTGGGTTTTTCTGTCTGCTGCTCCAGCGACATTGCTATTTCGGTAACCCAAGGTTCTAGATTCACTGTGCGGCCCTCTTTTTCTTTAGCACGAGCTTTACAAGAGCAAGTGCAGGATTGTCAATTGTACAGCACAAAACTTTATTCTTGGAGTAAATTGCGTCAAAAGCTTGAATCTTTTTTTGATCAGACTCGGTTAACCGAGATCTTCTTGGGACGAGCCTTGACAGGCTGTGCGGAAGAGAACATAATGTATTCAAATACAAAATAATTGTAATGATACAAACGAGGGACTAGGTTTGGGAAATGGAGGAATTGAGGCTTAGGCGATCGCTGTTTTTAGCACTATTGCAACCATGACTTTGGAGAAGGGTCTACGATGTCAGAACGCACCAACCACATAACTGGACTATTCACAAAACTACTGCTGTTGAGCCTGCTTACTGTGAGTTTTGTGGTGCAAGCCCAGGAAACGGAAGATTGTGCTGAGCCTGCCGAACTCACATTTACGTTGTGGGGTTCGCCGTTCGAGAAACAGGCCATACTCGATGCTACAGACGCTTTTAATGAAAGCCATCCGTGCATCCAAGTAAGAGCACAGCACATACCCAACACGGCGTACACAGAAAAGATCACGACGATGCTCGCGGCTGGCGATCCCCCGGACGTAGCGTACTTGAGTGACGCTCAGGCGTTTCCCTGGGCCCAAGAAGGTCGCCTCCTAGACCTCACCAAGTATTACGACGCGCAGCCTGCCGACGAAAGCCTGCTCGAGTCTACTTACTACTACTTCGACGACGGCAAGAAGCTGATGGGAACCGGTTTGGCTACAGGCATCATCCTCATGTACTACAACGAAGACATCTTCACGGCAGCGGGCATTGACTTGCCCCCCAGCAAAGCTGAGGACGCTTGGACCTGGGATGAATTCGTCGAGGTCGCCAAGAAGCTGACGAAAGACCGGAACGGCAACGACGCTACAAGTCCCGACTTCGATCCCAGTAGCATCGATACTTACGGCGTAGCTTTTCCCCAGTGGTGGGCCGGCTATCTGCCCCTCATCCTCAGCAACGGCGGCAGCATGGTGAACGATGAAGGCACCGAGTTGCTCCTTAACCAGCCTAAAGCTGTCGAAGTGCTGCAAAAGATGCAGGACCTCATCTATGTCCATCACGTCGCACCTACCCCGGCACAAAGCCAGACCCTGCCTTCTGCAGACGTCATGATGCAGTCGCGTAAAGTCGCTATGAGCATAGACGGCATGTGGAAGGTCGTGGACTTCAGCCAACTCGGGATGAACTGGGGCATGGGCGTACTGCCTAAATTCGATGAACCTCAGACCGTCATTTTGAGTACGCCCAAAGTCATTTTCGCGTCCACAGAGCACCCGGACGAAGCGTTTGAGTTCTACCAGTACATCAGTGATCCTGAACAGGTTGCTCTCTTTAGTGGTGGGCTATGGTCTCCACTGGAAGAGCGCTACTTCACCGATCCTGCCGAAACAGCTAAATGGCTCGAGGGTAAAGAAGGCGTATATCCGCCGGAAGCCAAGGACGTTCTTGTTGACTACACCTTGCAGCATGCCTCGTATCAGCCTCCAAGCTATTGGCTCAAAAATGCCGGGCAGATCTTTTCCGATGCAATCAACCCGGCGATGGAACTTCTCTGGAACGGAGAGGCGAGCGCACAAGAAGCCGCTGATCAGGCTGTCAGAGACGGAACGCCTTTACTCCAAGGGCGCTGGTAACGCCAACCAAAAATGGGAGCAGCATTTCGATGCCTGCTTCCATTTTTTCCCAAGACAAAATGTGCGCGGCTAATTTTATGGATGAGATGGTCGAAAGCGAAGTAAATCGGCGCTGTTAGATAAACAGCTATTTATGTAGCAACATAGAGGAGTAAACATGGCCACAACGAACCGAGAGTTGATCGGTAGTCCGGGCCAAACGAACCCGCGCAAGCGAGGACTATCGAGACAGCGGCGAGAGGAAGCCTTGTGGGGGATAGCGTGCGTAGCACCGGCACTGCTAGGTTTTTTAATCTGGCAACTCGGACCTATCATCGCGAGTCTGCTGATTGCATTTACGGACTGGAATATTGCCGGGACGCCGGCATGGATCGGTCTACAAAACTTCGAGCGGATGTTTAGTCAGGACCCGCTCTTCTGGCAGAGTCTGCGGGTTACGGCACTCTACACGCTGGGCAGCTTGCCGCTGAGCATCGTTTTCGCCTTTTTTCTGGCGATCTTGCTCAATCAGAAGGTGCGTGGCCTCGCCGTTTTCCGCACTATTTTCTACCTGCCCTCGATCGTGCCGGTGATCGCCGCGAGTGTGCTGTGGCTGTGGCTGTTCAATCCCGATTTCGGTCTG
>JBMDWS010000083.1:0-1776 GCA_048594695.1 Truepera sp.
TTTTCGGGATGTGGCGGACGCCGGGACGGTACCGATTCTCGCAGCTGTCTATATCGGCGTGTTTCCGGCGGCGGTCGCCTACGCGCAGTTTTCCTACGCCATTTCCAAGCTGCCCGTGACGCTGGCGACCTCGTTTTTGTATTCCGTGCCGGTGTTTAGCGTGTTTTTCGCCTGGCTCATTTTGGGCGAAGTGCCCACGCCTCTGACTCTTTTAGGGGGCGCTATTGCCATTCTCGGCATCGCGGTTGTGGCCTATGCCAAGCGGCGTGAGCGCGTGGTGGCGCGGGCGGTGGCTGGGATACCGAAATAAGCTTTAAGCTTTGTCGGACCTCGAGGTCCTAAGGAGAAGGCGAAGGCACACAAGGGAAACGAAAACGCTAAACGAAACTCTGACGATTGTTCCAGATAAAGGATCAAAATCGCCTGCAATGATGCACCCTATGAGTGTGAGTCCGAGGCCTACCAGGCAAAAAAGGATTCCTATGGGCAGCAGTACAAGCGCAAGGCGCGCTTGCCCGGTTTTGGTGCGATACGCATGTGCAAAGTCGCCCGAGAACGTTTTCACAGGGTAAGTGTAGTCTATTTTTACGACTTAGTAAACACGTATGGATGTCGTAGTGGGTAGGTAAAGACTTACATGCTTAAGCGCTCGAGCCACCCGTGTTGTGGGTCGGTCTCTAACAGCGCGTCACGCAGCCATTCCCGTTGCGAAGTGGAAAGGTTCGGCAGCACATTCTTGAAATCGCCCTCATCCTGCGGCCTCGGTGCATGCGGGAAGCTCGTGTTCTTGCTCTTGAACAGAAGGATCATCTCGGGCGCGAGGTAGGGGAGACCCGCCTCCGACCGCAAACAGGCCTGGTCAATGGGCGCGGTGATGCGGGGGTCACGGCGGTAGTGCCAGGTTTCATGGTCCATCTCAGTCAGCAAGATGTCCAGAACTTTGCCGTCTTTGTGGGCATGAATTTGGATGCCGGGCTCCTGATGGCTCTCCGGGGGCCAGGGCTCGAGCTTCCCATCAAGCGGCAACACGAGTTCCCAACCCTGCGCTTCCAGATGGGATTTTAGGGGCCATATCGCGCTGCGTGGCACGACGACGTCGATGTCGTGATGAACCCGCGTCACGCGGCTTAAAAAGAGATCGATGGCCCAGCCGCTGCTGAAAAACCAGGGGTGGTCAAAGCTGGCGAGGGTATCGAGGACCGACTCGAGCGGACGAAACCCGTAAAACGTCCTCCACCACCTAGCGGCGTCGTCCACAAGAGCCGACGCTTCGGCTGACCCTTCTCGTAGTGGGTGAAGCTCGAGAAACCGTTCTCTAGCCTCGGGGCTGTGGGTCAGAAAATCGCGGAGGATGAGGTGTCGGGTGAAGACGTTGCTGCCCGCCGCCACACAGCGCAGCAAAACCTGCTTCGCTTCGTGAAAAAACCGCTGCTCCTGATCGGCACCCCTTTCCAGAACGGGCGCATAACCGAGTCCTGCCAGCGCCCCGAGCGCGCTGCCTTCCAGTGGAAAGGGCCAGAGGGCGAGACAGACCTCGAGGGGCGACTCAAGGCCTAGCTCCGGCACGCTGGCAGGGCCGACAGCCGCGATACTCTCGATAAGGCCGCCCGTCGGTACCCGGCCCAGACGCTCGGTCAGCAGCGGGGCCTCGGTGGAATAGAGGCTCGGCTCGAGCACGATCTCAGCCTAAAAAGGTGTGTAGGCCACAGGGCGCGGCGTCCACAGCGGTTCGCCGTACTTGGTTCCGATAAAGGTGCCCCAGTAGGCTGCCCGCCC
>JBMDWS010000084.1:0-9010 GCA_048594695.1 Truepera sp.
CTACGACCTGCTCCTGCCCGACCACGAGCAGATCTACGCCTTTACCCGCACGCTGGGGGACGAGCGCCTGCTGGTTCTACTCAACTTCTCGCCCGACAGGGTCCGCTGCGAGCTGCCGGAGAGCCTAAAGGGCGGAGCGCCCGCGCTGCTCATCGGCAACTATTCGGCGGACGCTCCCGATCTCTCCCAAGGGTTCGATTTGCGGCCCTACGAGGCGCGGGTCTACAGGCTTACTGCTCGCTTATAAGCACCGCGAAGGGTAGCGGCGATTCTCCCAAGATGAAGCTGTCCTGCGTGTAGCGCTGCCCGGAGAACAGCTCGAGCCACGTCCGGCCCTGCAGGGACTCGGGCAGGTCGACCCGGACACGGCTCAAGTCCGCTGTTTCGGCGCGTTTGGGGAACCGCGTTACCAGCGTGATGAGCGCCTCGCTGCCACCTTCGCGGGCGTAGGCCAGGAGGTGCTCGCTCCCTTCGCCCTGGGGCTCGAGGTCGCGGTACTCGCCCGCCGTCAGGCGCGGGTGCTCGCGCCGGAGGCGCAGGAGCTTGGTGGTGAGGTAGAGCTTGGCCTTAGCGTCCTGTGCGCCGATCATCTCCTGCAGCGCTGACGCGTCGGGTGTATGAATGAGGTGCTCGACCTCGTCGATGAGGCGGCTGCGTAAGTCGTAGTCGACAGGGCGGCGGTTGTCGGGATCGACCAGCGACAGGTCCAGAAGTTCGGTGCCCTGATAGAAGTCCGGAACGCCGGGGGTCGTGAGTTTGACGACGGTTTGCGCCAGCGTGTTGTAAAAGCCGAGACGAGCGAGTTCGGTGGCGAGCGGTTCCAGGATGTCGACCGCCGCTCCGTCCAAAACGAGCTGATTGAGGAGCGCCTTGATGGCTTCTTCGTAGGCGCTGTCCGGGTTGAGCCAGGACGTTCTCAGTTTGGCCTCACGCATGGCCTTTTCCATGTAGGGCTCGAGGCGTGCTACCAGACCCTCCGGTGTTTCCCCGGCCCACAGCGCCGCGAGAAGCTGGTACATCAGGTAGAGGTCGCTGCCGTGCAGGTCGGCGGCAAAAGGTACCGCGCCGGGACTCGAGCGCTGCAGTTCGCCGGCCCGGGCGTGCAGCCGAGTTACGGTTTCCTCCCACAGCTCCGGCACTTCGGCAAGCGCGATGAGGCGCATCCGGGTGTCCTCGCCGCGCTTATGGTCGTGCGTGGCGGTTGCCAGGAGGTTTTCCGGGTAGCGGAAGGCGCGGAAGCGGGCGCGGGCGTGAAAGGCGTGACGCTCGGTGGTGAAGTGCTCGGGTTCGCCGCCGACCTCGTTGCGGGCGGCAAAAGGCAGATAGCGGTAGAAGGTGGTGTCCTCGATGCCCTTGGCGGTCACAGGCGCGGTGTACTGCTGAAAACGCCCGACGATGGCCTGCCGGGCCGGCTCGAGCGCGTCGTCCCGCTCCTGCACGAGGCACGTCTCGATAAAGTCGTAGACCGAGAGCTCGGTAGCCGGATTGCGCCGTTTGGCCGCTGCGACGGCTTCGTGAATGATGGTCTCAGCCTCAGCACGCCCGTGCGGCAGGTAGGTGCGGTAACGCGGGAAGGCCGCGATGATCTCGGCGAGGGCTTCTTGCAGGGACTGAAGCGTGTAGTCGCGGGTGTGGTAGTCGCCCTCGGCGAGGCGCTCGAGTTCGTAAGACAGGCGCACGAGTTCGCCCGAGAGGCTCGTTTCCATGACCAGCAGCTTGGCGTCGTGTATTTCTTCCCCTAGCGGTTTGACCGTGCCCAGAAAGCGCCGGTAGCTGCGCAGCAGGGGCTCTTCGCCCTTGGGGTCGGTCAGGACGCCCATCACGTCGTTCATGAATTCGTAGCCCGAAGTTCCCGCCGTGACCCAGGCTTCCGGCAGGACTTCACCTGAAGCCAGGATTTTCTCGACCCAGGCTCGTTTGACGCCCAGCGCCTTGAGCCCGTCGAGATAGCCCTGCGGGTCGAAAAGTCCGTCGATATGATCGATGCGCAGGCCCTCGAGCCCCTCGTACGTCGCCAGTTCACCCACAAGCTTGTGCGCCTCCCAGAAGACTTCGGGTGTTTCCATGTGCAGCGCCACGAGCTCGTTGATGTCGAAAAAGCGTCGGTAGTTGATTTCGTAGCCTGCGGTCTGCCAGTGGGCCAGCCGCCAGAACTGCCGCTCCAGAAGGGCGTGCATGACGGGTGTCTCGAGAGTCGGAAGCTCGAGTCCGGGCAGGTTGATGCGCCCGCCGAGCGCGCCCAGGCGAACGCGCAGCGCCTCGGCCTTCTCAAACTCGTCGCGCTCCAGTTCCTCGTAGGCGTCCAGCAGGTCCTTGAGGTCGAAGTAGACGTCGCTGCGCTCGAACTGCGGCAGGATGCGCTCCAGAATCACCGGGTAAGTAGCCGGGTTGAGTGCGAAGCGGCTCTCGTAATAGGTGACGTAAAAGCGCCCGTCGAGATACAGAAGATCCAGCTCGCCGCCATCGACGACGTCGCCGTAGGACTTGCCGAGGAAAGGCAGGAGAACCTTCTCGGTCAGCGAGGGCTTGAGCGGGTGCCAGTCGACATCGAAAAAGGCGGCGCTCGGGGCGTGTGGCCCGTACGCCAGCATCTCGTGCCAGCGCACGTTGCGCGGCGCGACCCCGGCATGGTTGGGGACGAAGTCCAGGATGAACTTGAGGCCGTGCCCCTGCGCTGCTGCCATCAGGGCGTCGAGCCCTTCGCGCCCGCCAAACGCCTCGCGTACGCGGTTGTGGTCGATCACGTCGTAGCCGTGCAGACTGCCGAGGCGCGCTTCGGTAATGGGGGAGAGGTAGAGGTGCGAGACGCCCAGCTTGACGAAGTACGGGAGCAGCCGCTCGACGTCTGCGAAGGTAAAGTCCGGTGTGAGTTGCAACCGGTAGGACGCGTTCATGGACGTGCCCGCTGCTTCGGGGCGGGGAGGCTGATTCCGGACGCGGCTCACGCGTTCCCCCCTTCGGTGCGGACGATGAGGGCGCCGGGCGTTCTGAAGGTCACGGTATCGTCCTCGAACTCGGGCGCACTGCCGCCTACTGCGTAGGGTTCGGTTTCGGTGACCAGCACCGTCTCGAAGTCGCCCTGTAACGACAGCACGGTGTTCTCGCGCAGCGCTAGGTAGAGAAGGTGTTCGCCGCGCTTCAGGACCAGGCCCGCGTCGGTCGTGGAGAGGGTTTCGATGGGGTCACGGAGCGCAGGGCGAAGCTCTAGCAGCGCCCGGTAGAGGGCCAGCACCCCGGCGTGCTCGGGGCTGTCTTTCTCGGTCCAGTCGAGTTTGCTCGTCTTAAAGCTCCCTTCGTCCTGCGGGTCGGGCACGTCTCCGGCGAAGTCCGGGAAGTCCTTGAACTCTTCCTTACGCCCCTCGCTGACAAGAGCCCCGAGTTCGGGATTGTGGTCGGTGAAGTAGATAAAGGGCGTCTTGGTGGCCCATTCCTGCCCTTGAAAGAGGAGGGGCAGCTGTGGTGCAAACAGCAAGAGGGCGCTTGCGGCGCGGTAGGCGGAAAGCGAAATCTCGTCGGAGAGGCGGTTGCCGCGTGGGCGGTTGCCCACCTGATCGTGATTCTGGATGCAGATAACGAAGTTTTCAGGTTTGAGGCCGTCCGTGGGGGTGCCGCGTGGTGCGCCCTGATGATTGGCCGAGGCCTGACCGGTGTAGAACCAGCCCTGCTCGAGTGTCCGAGCGATGTCGGCTGGGGTGCCCTCGAAGTCGCTGTAATAGGCGTGCTTGTCACCCGCCAGATTGACCCGTACCTGATGGTGAAAGTCGTCGGCCCAGACGCCATGCAGGCCGTAGCCGCCCTCGGCCTGCGGCAGCGCCAGGTCGCGAAAGTTGCGTGGGTCTTCAGCGATCAGGTAGCGCTGAAAGGTCTCTGCCGCGATCTCCTCGGTCAGCTCGACGAGTTCTTTGAGGAGGTGTTTGGGCGAATCGTCGATGAGGGCGAAGATAGCGTCGAGGCGAAAACCGTCGAAGTGGTATTCGCGCAGCCAGTGCACGGCGTTCTCGAGCAGGTACTGACGCACCGCGTCCGATCCCTCGTCGTCGAGGTTGATCGCCGCGCCCCAGGGCGTGTGGTGCCGTTCGGTGAAGAGCTGCGGGTTGAAACCCGCGACGTACGCGCCGTCCGGGCCGAAATGGTTATAGACCACGTCGAGATAAACGGCCAGGCCTTCGGCGTGGGCCGCGTCGACAAAGGCGCGCAGCTCGTCTGGATGACCGTAGGGATGCGCGGGCGCGTACTGCGCGGCAGGGTCGTAGCCCCAGTTGCGTTCGCCGGGAAAGGCCGCGAGCGGCAGCAATTCGACCGCCGTGACGCCGAGGGACTTCAGGTAGGGGAGCTTGTCCTGTGCCGCCCGGTAGGTACCCTCGGGCGTGAAGGTGCCGACGTGCAGCTCGTAGAAGATCAGATTCGCGAGCGCGACGCCTTGCCAGCTCGCGTCGTGCCAGGTGTAGGAGGCCGGGTCGATGACCTCCGAGGGGCCGTGAACGCCTTCAGGCTGAAATCTCGAGGCCGGGTCGGGCATCGGGGTGCCGTCTCTTTCGATGCGGTAGCGCGTTCCGGGTGCGACCCCGGCGACCAGGGCTTCGAACGTCACGTCGTCGGACTTTTTCAGGGGATAGCGGCCACCGTCGCTCAGGACGACAGCGATCTCGTCGGCGGTCGGTGAGACTACACGAAAGCGCACACCGCCCTCTTCAAAGGTTGCCCCCAGGTAGGGATAATTCACGAAAACTCCTTTTGAGTCGGGCTTGACTGGGCTTAAGGCGGTATCTTGGCACCGCGTAGCTTGATTATAGGCGAGGAGCGCAGGGCGAACTGTCGGCTCGAGCCTTTACAAGGTCAGCGTATGGTGCCACGGTCGGTGTGCGGTTTTTGCCAAAGTTCTGCGTAGAGAAAACCTGCAAGAAAGGTTCTGCGCTCTTTGCGTCCCAGTCCGGCCCCTGCTAGGAACGGCTGGGAGGGTGTCAGGTGCTTCGCGGTGAGTCCTGCCGCGATCTGGAAAAAGGCGTACATCACCGGCAGAAGCACTCGGCTGAGTAGCCGGGGTAGACCCCGTTCGACACTCGGCGGCGGTGCAAAATCGCTGACTAGCCAGAGGCCACCAGGCTCGAGACATCCAGCCAACCTGGCAACAAGGCGCGGCAGTTCCGTTTCGTGAAAAGCGTCGAGGAAAAAGTTCGTCACGAGCGCGTCGTAACGGCTTTCGGGCAGCGGAGCGGTGAGCGCGTCGGCCTGCCAGAAGGTCACGCGCTCGGAGGTGGCCTGGGGCAGCTGCGCGAGCCGCACCCGCGTACGGGAGATCATGCCGGGGCTGCACTCAAGCACCGTGACCCGGTACGCTTCGAAGCGTGTCAGAAGCGCCACCAAAAACCGCCCGTCGCCCTCGCCAAGCACCAGAATGTTTCGTGCCCCGACCAGTTCCCCTGCTAGCGCGAGGCGTGTCCGTTGCAGGTTTGCACCGTAAACGGTTCGCTCGAGGCTCTCGTAAAGCCAGGCCAGTCGTCCGAAGCCGTCAGCCATGCAGGTCAGCCACGCAGCCAGAGCAGGACGACGAGCGGGGTTAAGAGGGTAGCGTCGCCCAGAACGCGGCGTGCCTCGGGCCCGAGGTGAGCCGCGACGCGCTCGAGGTGGAGAAGGTTCAGGAGCAGTGTGCTCGCCGCCAGCGCCAGCGCGAGTGGGCGCAGCGGAGGAATCAACCCGCCCGCGAGCGCGCAGCCGCCGAGCAGGAGGCGCGAAAGGCGCGGTAGCTGCTGTGCCAACCGGGGGTGCCTCGAGGCAAAGGGAGCGGGCTCGAGGTCGTAGTCCGCTTCCCAGAGTGCGATGTACGCGCAGTTGAGGAAGATCAGGAGCGATAGCAGGGAAGTCGCCAGAAGGAGCGGCAGGTGCGGCGCACCGCTCAGAAATGGAATGAGGCCCACGCCCAGCGCGAAAAGAACAGCGATCTGCACTTCTTTCAGATGCCTGTCGGGGCGGCCCATGTGACGACTCAGAAAGTAGCCGAGCATGGCCACCGCGAGTAGCCCGGCCCAGATGAGCGATGTAACGCCGAGCGAGGTCAGGGCGAGCCAGAGGGTGCCGAGCATGAGGGAGAACCATAGGCTCAGGATGCTGCGGCGGTGGGTTTCGTAGAAGCGGTGGCGCTGGGTCTGACCACCCCCCTTCAGCCCGTCGAGCAAACGGTCGGCGCTGTAGATGAGCCACACCGTGAGGCCTAGGAGCAGGCTGTCGTGCGCGTGAAGCGGAGTCTCGAGCGTCAAGCCGATCAGGCGTTGCCACGCGACGGCGATGATCGGTACGTCGAGCGACAGCACATTGGGCCACTGCCACCAGGCGGGTCGGGGCTTGCTGCGTTCCGGCGTTTGGTATGCGGCGCGGCGCATCAGGCCCAGCCTACCAGCACGCCTGGGGATGAGCTGACAATCGGGAGTAGGCCGAATGCTAGACTCGGCTGCGAATGCGACGGCTCTTGCTTATCCGACACGCACTGACGACGTGGAATCAAGAAGGCCGGGTTCAGGGACACAGCGAGGTACCCCTCAGCCCTAGCGGTGAAGTGCAGGCCAGGGCGCTGGCAAAGCGGTTCGTGGGCGACGACCTGCTGGTTTACAGCAGCCCTCTAGGGCGCGCCCGCAGGACAGCCGAACTGGCCTTCCCCGGACGGGAGATCTTTGAGGACGCGCGACTCAAGGAACTCAACTTCGGGCGCTTTGAAGGCGAGACGCTGAGCGAGCGGCAAGGACGAGGTGAGTGGCAGCGATGGGCCGCTGCGCCTTTTGCAACACCTGCGCCTGGAGGCGAGTCCTACCGGGATCTCCGTTTGCGCGCGGTGGCGTGGCTCGAGTCCCTTCCGGATGGCCCGGACGTCGCGGCGGTCACGCACTCGGGAACCATTCAGATGCTGCTGTCGCATGTGCTCGGGGTCGAGCACCCGCGCTGGCGCAAGCGCTTTTATCTGGGGCACACCGGCGTGACGGTTCTGCTGCAGGGGGACGGCGAACTTTTTGTCGAACGGGTCAACGACGTCGTCCATCTGGACGCCTTGCAACGCGAACGCGACGAGGGGCCGCTCAGCCGTGAACCCTGAGGTGCAGGGCTTTCTGGTCGAGACCGACGCTTTTCGCGGCACGCTCGGCGAACTGGCCTACGCGCTCCGCAGCGGCAGCGTTGCACCGGGCAGCCTCGACGTGTTCGCACTGGTGCAGCGCTACCTCGAGTACTACCGCGCCGTGTCGGCGGGCGACCTGGAGCTTGCGACCGAGACGCTCCCGGGTCTGGCGCGCATCATCGAACTGAAGCTCCGTCTACTCCTGCCGCAGCCCCCCAAAGCGACCGAGGCCGAGGAGGATGAGGTCATCGAGACGGTGTTGGCCCTGGAAGCGTTCGAGGAGGCTATCGGATTTTTGCGAGCCCAGCGGGAGACCCGGCGTCACCTGCTGGCCGCCCAAGCGCCGCGTCCGAGCTATCCGAGGCGCGCGCGTCCTCTGACCGGGCAGCTCGGGAAGCTCGCCGAATTTGCTACCCGCCGCCGGGCGACGACCTACTTCGAACTCGTGAGCGAGCGCCTCACCCTGTCCGGAGCGATGTCGCTACTGCGTGACGGGCTCGGGCGGCTCGGGCGTGGCACCCTGCAGCGCCTGCTCGGTACCCGGGACTGGCCTACGGTGACTATCGGGTTCGGAGCGATGCTCGAGATGGTCAAGGAAGGCGAGGTCGTGGTCCGGCAAGACGAGCTTTATGGCCCGCTCGAGCTGGATACACCCGCTGGGCGCTCCTGACGCGAACGTTCTTTAGCCGCACGGTTATTTTGTGGCCCGAATGAGGATATGCGAGCTGACACCGAGCAGGTAGGGGTCCCGCTCGACGAGCCGCAGAGCCTCGAGTAGCTCGGCCCGGCGTTCGGCATCGTGCCAAAGGGTCTCTAGATCGGGAACCTGCGCGGCGGGGCCTTCGACGGCGTAGAGCCTCTCGCTGCGAAAGCCCGCATCTAAGATTTCGGCCTCGCGAGTGCGTGGTTCATGAAAATAGGCTGTCGTGAAGTACCCGAGGCGACCTTCGGGATTGCGACACTGGCCTGTCCGAAAGGCGCGCTCGCGAATGTCCTGACCATAGCTGCCGCCCGTCAGGCTCCGAGTGAGGTCGCCCATCAGCGCGGCAGTATGCGGGATGGCTGCCGCGACGAGGACGCCGCCCGGGCGCAAGACGCGGTAGGCCTCGAGCAGCGCCCGCTGGCGGTCCAGGGACTCCGTGAGGTGATAGAGCGGGCCGAGGAGCATGACGGCGTCCGCGCTCGAGGGCTCCCATGGAAGGGTGCAGGCGGCGCCTACGGTTGCCGAAGCGAGCCCGCCCGCCGCCTGTGCCTGAGCGATGTGGTCGGAAATGACGTCGAGCAGATGGACCTCGTATTAGACAATTGTATAGGGCTAACTAGGGTATACTGATTCAACGATGAAACTGTATAAAACCCGTAACGGCAATCGTGATATCGACGGCAAGATGCTCTACGTCTTCGTCGTTGCCGAAGACGATGACCAAGCAGAGGCACTCGCAAAAGAAGCATTTCGCCATCACCGTGGCGTTACCAACGAAGAGACGGGTGAATTTATCCGTATGCACGCCATTATCGAAGATATAAGTCGGCCGTGCAGCAGCGCCGTCTGGGGTTTGCCGAGCGACGACTGAGTATTGCCCCCTACCTGCGGGTCTTGAAGCAACAACATCACGGCATTTTGGGGTAGGCGAGTAGGCTATAGACCCTTCGTCTGCCGCCTTTTTAACCGTCTAGATTCACATCCAAGATTCTTTGGCAGACATGAACGAATTCGTTCGCAAGGCTGTAAGAGTTCTGTCATAAAGAATACCTTAGGTTTGACACAACCAGAGGGATCCCCACCCTCGGAGGCTGAGAGACCTGTTCCGTCATTTGGGCGCTTGGGAACAGGAGGAGCCAGTAGCGCAACCGGCCGAGGTGAAACTCCACCTCAAAAAGGCAAAAGACACGTACTGAGCTTAGGCT
>JBMDWS010000085.1:0-3479 GCA_048594695.1 Truepera sp.
AGCATCACGTTTTTGACGACGGTGCGCCACTCGTAAAGGACCGGGGCCTGAAAGACGTAGCCGTAGGCTCGAGCTTCCCGCGCCTCGGTCGGCGTCTTGCCCGTCACCCTCAGCTCGCCCGAGGTGGGCTGAATGAGGTCGGCGATGAGCCGCAACAGGGTCGTTTTGCCGCAGCCCGAGGGGCCAATCAGCGAGATGAATTCACCGGCGCGAATCTCGAGGTCGGCATCTTTGAGCGCTACCGTCTCCGTGCCACGCCCACGATAGATCATATTGAGGTTTCGAGCGGAAATGACTGTCTGGGGTGGGGACGCGCTGGTCATGACCATTGAGGCTCATTTTATGCTTTTGAATTGTCCCTTGACAAAAGACGCAGACTCGAGCGTCACCCTAGACACGATACAGAAGGATGGTAAGCTTAGCAAGGCGCATAAATAAAACCAGCCTTGCGACGAATCAAAGGTGTATTTAGCGTTGAGACCGGGGGAAATATGCTGTCGAAAGATATAGACGAGAGGGAGACCCGCGCTAGCAACAACACGAAACCGCAAGCAGAGTTCGTACCCAAATCGCTGCGAGCCCCATTTATACTTTTGCTCCTGTGCTTTACAGCCTGGGGGGCCGCCGCGAACCTGACCGATGTTCTGGTAGGCGTGTTTAGGGGCATCTTCGACATGTCGAACTTCCAGTCGTCGCTGGTTCAGTTTTCCTATTACGGTGCGTACTTTCTGCTGGCACTCCCTGCCGGGTTTATCAACAACCGCTTCGGGTATAAAAC
The DNA here is from genome assembly GCA_048594695.1 of Truepera sp. GTDB lineage: Bacteria > Deinococcota > Deinococci > Deinococcales > Trueperaceae > Truepera. The sequence continues at coordinate 779 of JBMDWS010000085.1, forward strand.
GGGCGTGCTCCTGGGGCTTGCCCTCGCCGCGCTCGGCGGGCTTCTATTCTGGCCCGCCAGTAACGTACTCGCTTACGAGATGTTCCTGCTGGCCCTGTTCGTTCTCGCCGCCGGACTATCGATCCTCGAGACTTCAGCCAATCCTTTTGTCATCGCTATGGGAGACGAAGTGACAGCGACGCGGCGGCTCAATCTCGCCCAGGCGTTTAACCCTATCGGTGCCAATATCGGTGTTCTGCTGGGAGCCGTCATTATTTTGCCTTCGCTGACGCCAGAGGCCAGCAAGGCGATCATGAGCGAATCAGAGCTTCTCAGGAGTCAGGCTGCCGATTTGTCGCTCGTTCTCAAGCCTTACCTGGGTATTGCAGCGGTCTTGATCCTTATCTGCCTGTTCGTCTTTTTTCGGGAGTTCAAGTTGCCCGGGCAGCATCCCTACGGTCCACCGGGTGCGTCGGGCAATATCGCCACGCGGCTCTGGAATAACCGTCACTACCGCTTTGGCGTGATCGCCCAGTTTTTTAATGTCGCGGCACAGACCTGTATCTGGACATTTACCATCCTTTACGCGCAGGACGTCGTGGGAATCTCATCGGAAAATTCAGGCTGGTGGCTGCAGGGGAGCCTACTGATCTTTCTAGTCTCGCGCTTCGTGATGACCTGGCTGCTCGGGATTTTCAGACCCACACGTCTACTCCTCATCATGGCGGTGTTCGGCGTGCTGTGCTGCCTCACAGCGATGGTCTCGCTCAACATTGTTGGGCTGATCGCAGTTATAGCCTCCTCAGCGGCGCTTTCGCTGATGTTCCCAACGATCTACGGGGTGGCCCTTCAGGGGCTTGGTCAAGACGCCAAGTTCGGCTCGGCAGGTCTTGTCATGGCCATCCTGGGCGGCGCGGTGATGCCGATGGTCCACGGGCTCGTCATGGACCAGGCTGGACCCGCCATGGGGTACCTCGTTCCAGGTATCTGTCTCATGTTCGTGGGCGCGTACGCCCTTTTCGATCTGAAGAATTCCCGCCCTGCTCCGGGAAGCTCCGCCGCACCCACAGGGCCCGAGGGTATAGCTTCATGAAAAGCGTTATGCCGCATACAAAGGGCGTCTACCTCGCCTGCTCCCTCGCCGTCCTGCTGATCGCGCTGACAGGCTGCTGGGGACGTAACGGGGACATCAAGCTCGGACTCATCACCAAACAAGAGGCGAACCCCTACTGGGTCACGATGCGCGAAGTCGCTGAGAAAACGGCCAAGGATCATCGTGTCACGCTGCTCACCGCCACCGGAAAGAGCGATGTGGACGTCGACAGTCAGCGGGCCGCGCTCGAGCAGATGATCGCCGAGGGGGTCAGCGGTATTCTCATCGCGCCGACCAACTCTTCGGCGCTCCTCCCGGAGATCAGGGCGGCGCGAGAAAGTGGTGTGACAGTCATTGCTGTCGACACACCCGTCGAGCCACTCGAGGCCGTGGACGCCTATTTCGCCACCGACAACGTCGAGGCAGGACGCCTGGTAGGTCACTATGCCCGCGCCAAGGCGAGTGAGCTGGGCCTGGAGCCCAAAGTCGCTCTGCTCGAGCTGGCGCCGGGGATACGTTCAGGCGATGACCGGAGCGCGGGCTTTCTCGAGGGATTCGGGATCACCGAGAGCGATCCCGCTATCGTCGCCGTGACCGATACCGAGGGCAACCAGGAACAAGGAAAAGCCCGTATGGCAGAGATTCTGGCCGAAGTGCCCGACGTGAACGTCGTCTACGCCGTCAATGAGCCCGCAGCGCTCGGCGCGCTCGAGGCGCTCAAAGCGGCCAAGGCCGACCTGAGCCGCGTTCTGCTGGTAACGATCGACGGCGGCTGCGAAGCCATCAAGTCTGCCGTGAGACCCGGCGACGTCGACGCAACCGCCATGCAGTTTCCGGAAAACATGGCGCGGGAAGGGATCAAGTCCCTGGTCGCGGCCCTTGGAGACGGGAAACCCGAAGGCTTTTTCGACACGGGAGTCAAACTGATTACCGACAACCCGGCCCCCGGTGTGGACGCCGAAGACGTGGCCTACGGCGTCAGGAATTGCTGGGGCGATTGAGCAACGAACGTTGAGATGTCCTGCACCGACCCTATCAAGTCCATGCAGGACATCTCACCATCGCCACCTGAGACCTCTCACATATTCGCCGACCGAACACATGGGAACCGCGAGGGATTAGGCGAGGCGCTTTGCCGCCGTATGACGACCAACCCCTTTGATCAGCAGCCAGAGCGTCAACCCCAACTTGCTCAAAATGACCGGGGAGCAGGATAAGATTCACGCCGCCATACCCCATATCAAAGGCGTGCGCCGCGCTATTTATGAGGAGCCGAACCCTGCGCGTAGTACACCGATAGTGCCAGGAATCTACGACGAGCGGCACGCCGAAACGCCGAGCAGCAGCAAACAGACCCTAAAAAGATCACCAAAAGCCCATGCTGAAGCTATCGGGACGCGACAGCGCCAGGGCTTGCAGGAGCAACGCTCGAGCGTATCCACGCTTGAGGGTGGATCGAGACGCTCGAGCAAGAGAGTCTAAAGAACAAGAGGCTACGTCTAAAACCGGGACGCTACCTCCCAGGCGGTCAGACAGCCTCAACACGCCAATAGACGAGGCTAGGTTCCGATGGGTTTGCGCCGCAGGAGTTTCCCCCACCCCTCCTCCCCAACGAACGTGCCATCCCGC
>JBMDWS010000086.1:0-4465 GCA_048594695.1 Truepera sp.
GAGACGGTAAATTCATAGGTCACGAACTGTCCCGGCGTGTCCTCGTCACGTAGCGGATAGCTCGTTGCCTCGCGTGAAACCTCGCGAATCGGGCTCAGCGCGGCGTAGTCGGCGGCGAAGTCGATCCGCTGCGCCGAGCCGAGCCCACCGGGCCTGCGGCGCGACACGGCGACCTCGGGTGCTTCGGGCTCCTGGCCTTCGGGAACAAAGTAGGTGACGCGGAAAGGAACCTCCGCGCCCGGCGCGAAGCCGCCAAACCAGCGGTCGTCTGCTCCTGCTGTGCCCAGACGTGCTGCCGCCGTCCAGTTTTGAGGGGAGAGCTGCGGGATGATCAGGCTGGGGGGGTACTCGAGCGGGTTGACCTTGACGCTCGAGACTGCCGCAAAAAGAAGCGGCCCGATAAAAATGACTGCGAAGATGAGCATTACCAGATAGGTGAGACCGGCTCTGGCCCAGCGGCGGCGGGCGTGCCAGCGCTCGAAGTCGGCGCGGGAGCCAAAACTCTCGGCGGTGCGAGGGGCGGTGCGGCCCGTCACCGCTTCTGCTCCGAGGGGATAAAGAGGCGCTGAATGAGGACCACGATAAGCGTCAGGATCGCCAGGAACATCGCAGCCGCCGAGGCGAAGCCGATCTCGGGGAGCTGCGCGCCGGGGAACATGCGTTCGTACACGAAGTACGCCAGCGTGATGACCGATTCGGTCGGTACGGCGTTGCCGAAGATCGCGACCTGGTCGAAGGTCTGCAGCGTGCCGATAAGCCCGAGCGTGACCACGAGAAAGGTGACGGGCTGGACTGAAGGGACGGTGACATACCAGAACTGCTGCACGGGCGTCGCGCCGTCGAGGGAGGCCGCTTCATAGTGCGAAACGGGTACATTTTGCAGCGCGGCTAAAAACATCAGCATGAAGGTGGGGATCGTCGTAAAGATGTTCTGGATCATGATGGCGATGAGCGGGAAAGCTGCCCAGCCGATTCCTTCGGTGGTGTTGAGCCAGATAAAGTCCACGGGCGGAATGTCTCTGGGGGCCAGAAGGCCCGTAAAGGTAACGACGAAGGTGACGGCGACGGCGATCAGCAGCGAGATGACCAGCAGCGCCGGGTCGGCCCAGTGGGCGGGCAGCTTGCGGGAGCGCTCGAGCAGCACCTGAATCGCCTGGGCCAGGAGAGTGGTGCCGATAAACACGACGATGTGCGGCAAAAACATGAGAAACTGCGTGGTGAGATAGTTGAAAAGCCCGCCGCGCTGGAACAGCCAGAGGAAAATCAGGGTGATGACCACGCTGCTCGTCACGCTCGGCATGAAGTAGGCGGCGCGGAAAAAGCCGATGCCGCGTACCTTCTGGTTCAGGACCGAGGCCATCACGAGCGCGCCGATGGTTTGGGCCACCGTTACGATGATGCAGTAGGTAAGCGTGTTCGAGAGCGCCCGCAAAAACGAGGCGTCGCGGAAGAGGTCGGCGTAGTTTTGCAGTCCGACGAAGTTGAGGTTGTTGATATTGAAGAGGTTGTAGTCGGTAAAAGAAAAGACAACAGCGCGCACGAAGGCGTAGACAAAAAAGATGGCCACCGTCAGCAAGAAGGGCGCTAGGAAGAGGTAGCCTGCGGCGGCGTCACGAAACCGCTGTTTCACGGTGACCTCGCTTTCAAAAAATGTAAAGCCTTGAAAAAGGCGGCAACCCCGAAAGGTCGCCGCCTTCAGAACCTACTGGGCGCGCTCGATCAGGGTGTCGAGTTCGCCTTGAGCCTGCTCGAGGGCAGGTGTCACTTCGCTCTGACCCGATTCGATGGCGGTCAGGGCGGTGTTGATGGGCTGGGTGAAGTCGGTACCGACGGCGCCGAACTGAAAGCCTACGACGGTTCCGCGCGACGCGCCCTCGAAGACGACACGGTTGGCCTCGGCTTCGGGCGTGCCCTCATCGAAGAAGGGGTTGTCCGCCAGCGATTCGCGGCTGGGGATGGCCAGACCTTGCTCCAGGACCCACTGCTGGGCTTCCTCGCTGGTCAGCGCCTCCAAGACCTTGATGGCCGCTTCCTGATTGGGCGAGTTGGCGTTGATCCCGTAGGCCACGGTAAAGAGGAGGTTGCCTGTGTCACCCGTAGGTGCGGCGGGGAGGAAGGTCGTGCCGTACTGAAGGTTCGGGGCGTTGTCGCGCAAGAATCCGAGGATCCACGCACCTTCGATCGCGACGCCGACATTGCCTGTACCGAAGCAACCGCCCGACCAGTCCTGTCCAAGGTCGCTTGGGAGCGCAGCCACGCCCTCATTGACGAGGTCCGTGTACCACTCGGCGGCCTCTACGAAGGCCGGGTCGGTCAGATTGGCGCTCGCCCCGTCGAAGGCGGGCCAGCCGTTGGCGTAGGCGAACGCGCCGAAGCGGGCGAAGTCGGCGGCAAAGCAGGCCCCGGTCACGTCGTCCCCGAGCTCACTCACGCCGCGCAGCTTTTCGGCGAAGGTATCCCAGGTGTCGTCTTCACTCGGATAGTCGACCCCGGCCTCGTCGAATAGGTCTTTGTTATAAAAGACCGCGAGAGAGTTGAAATCCTTGGGGATGCCGTAGATCTGTTCGTCTACGGTAAACGTGTCCATCAGCGAGTCGATAAAGGGATCGGTGTCGATCACGTCGTTTAAGGGCAGCACCGTACCCGTCGCGATGATGCCGGGGGCCGTTTCGGCAGGGATGTAAAAGATGTCGCCTGCTTGTCCGGCGGAGAGCTGGTTAAAAAGGGCCGCGTTGTAGTCGCCCTCGAGCGGCTCGTACTGCACGGTGATGCCGTCGGCGGCGAGCATGTCACCGATGACCTCATCGACAAGGCGAGCGGTCAGACCGGAGTCGCTCCCGCCGTAACCGGAGATGCGAATGGTGGTCTGGGCGAAACTCAGGGGGATAAGGATAAGGACCAGCAGGGGTAAAACGCGCTTCATGTAAAGTCTCCTCGTGTGGGGAATGGAGTGCGGGCGGCTAGGCGAGGATCAGATCACGCTCACCTCCTCCGCAGGGTCGTCCCGCGTAGCGGTTGTTCCGCGCACAATGAGCTGTACCGGGATGATCTCGTGGCGCACGGCCTCGCCGTACAGACCCTCCTTGAGAAGCGTGGCAGCGGTTTCGGCGAGCCGGGCGATATCCTGCCGTACCGTGCTGAGACCTTCACCGAATTCGGGCAGGTCGTCGAAGCCGATCACCGAGACATCGTCTGGAACGCGCAGGCCCGCGTCCTCGAGCGCCGCCATCGCCCCCTGCGCCATCTCGTCCGAAGCAGCAAAGATGGCGCTAAAAGGGGGTGCGTGAGACTCGAGCCGCCGCAGCGCGCGGTAGGCTCCGAGCGCGCTAAAGTTGCCGTCGAGTGGGACGAGCGGTTCGAGGCCCGCTCCTCTCAGGGCGTCGCGGTAGCCGCGCAGGCGCTCGCTCGCACCCTGTCCCAGAAGGTCGCCACTCATATGGAGGATCTCCCGATGACCGAGCGCGATGAGGTGTTCGGTCGCCTGCCTGCCCCCGCCGTAATCGTCCGAGCGCACCCAGCGCTGACCGGGCGCGTGCCCTTCGAGGACGAAGGGCACGCCCGCCGCCTCGAGCCAGGGTATGCGGGCGTCGTCGTCGTGGACGCCAAAGAGCACCATGCCCTCGGTCAGATAGGCGGGTAAGCCGTCGGGGCGACTCGGTACATCCTCGAGGCGGTAGCCATCGCCCTCCAAGTTGCGCGTGAGGTGTTCCATAAAGAGCATGTAAAAGGGCGAAAAGCGTCCGTGGCGGGCCGACACGTGAAAGCCGATGCGCCCGAGGTGGCTGCCTGAAAGCTGCCGGGCGGCGTTGTCGGGGCGATACTCGAGCCGTGAAACCACCTCCAGCACATGCGCCCGTGTCACGGCCCGGACGCCTGGACGCCCGTTCAGCACACGGCTGACCGTGCCTGTCGAGACACCGGCCGCCTGGGCCACATCTTGTATGGTGGGGCGCGTGAGCACCGCAGAAGCCCGCACGTAGATCACCTCGGAGCGTTTTGTAACCGCTTACAAAAATTGATACGGCGAGTCTACTGACCCCGAAGGGACGCTGTCAAGGTCGTGGATAACCTTTCGCGTGAGGCCTGCCGCAAAGCGCTGGCCTGATTGGGTAAGGAGCCGGGCGACGTTTGCACGAAACCCTATTCTTTTCGCTCGGCTGGGTGCTCCTCGTCCGCGTCCTGTTGACGCCTCTGCTTGAAAAGTTGCCGGTCTGGTTCTCGAGCCCGCCCAATCTTGTACGAGGTACCTTTGCGCACTACACATGGGCGCGTAAGCAGGTCCGACTTGATAGGATAGAAGGGACTTTAGCCCGAAACGCCGCGCCCGAGGTGCGGCGCTGCACCAAGGAGGCTTCACTATGGCAGACACCCTGGAACGTGCGGGGGCCGGTGCCGAACTGACGAAACAGCTAAACGATATCGAGCTCAAGGAGTGGCTCGAGTCGCTGGAGTACGTTCTGGATAG
>JBMDWS010000087.1:0-11038 GCA_048594695.1 Truepera sp.
TGGAGTTTGCTGGGGGACGGGCTGAGGGACTCGAGGGATCTACGCAACCGTTAGGCGAGTAGCGAGTCACTCTCCCAGATGTTAACGAGTTCAGAAGTTTTTCTGAACCAGTACAGGCTGTTCTGCAAGACAGCCTGCCACAAGTTTGTCAAGAGAGAAAAGCGGTAGTCCCAGAGGCACTGCGTCCAGCTGTACCCCGCTACGCCCTGCTCGCTTAGCTCAGCGTGGTAGCGCTTTAGCAGCGCCGTATCCCGTACTACGCGGTCTTGGGTCGGGGCCGAGATCAGGGCATACATCAAGTCGTGCGGTCCCAAACCGGGCTTGGCCTGCGCCCAGTCGATAACTTTCAGGGACGAGCCATGGGCTCGAGCGAAAAAGACGTTGCCGAGAAGGTGAAAATCACCATGAATCAACGTGATGTCCTGCATAGCTCGCGTCCTGCCCCTGAATACCTCTTCCCAGCGATGCGCGAGCTTCTGCAACAGGTGCGCTTCTGCACGCGTCAGCTCATCAGCATGGGTTTCGGCGAACGCCGACAGCCCCACCTGCGCTAGACGCGTGTTCTCCTCGAGTCCTGCCTGACTTAGCACATGAGGCATCCGTGTCACGTCGCCTACCGCTGCAGGAATCTGCAGGTCGGCCTCAAGCAATCGGGGATGATTCCACCAAAAAGCGTGCCAGTGGGCAAGTTCGGTTACCAGCGCGTTAAAACTTGCTTCAGTAACAGGCACTGTCGCAAGATCAAAACGCGATGAACAGTCCTCGAGCAGCAGCAAACATGTGCGGGCTTCAGGATCATCGATAAGGCCATAGCATGTGGGAACGAAGGCAGAAGAAGCTTGCCGCGCCAGCTCACTATAAAAACGGCATTCGGAAGCACCGGCAATGTTATACCAACGTGGCCCGAACTCTTTATAAATGAGGGTCGTGGGTGCCGTCGAGGGCGCTCTGTCGCTGTAAGTCAGCTTCAACTTGAGGACCGCGTCTGCAGAAGCAGCGCTAAACTGCTCGAGCACCGAAAACGACGTCACACACCCTGTCGCCACCATCCTCCCCTGGCGAAGCGCTTCGGTCAGCACAGCAGCAGAGGCTAGCATGAAGGGGAGTCTACCAAGAGGATTTAACCCGTCAGCTCGAGTCCTGCCCCCACCTCGGGCCGCCCGAAGGCTTCATAGGCGCTCCCACCGCGCAGGAACAGCTCGAGCCAGCGCACCCGCTCGCCGCCCGGCATCGTCCAGCCGCTGCTCCCAGGGGCCAGACAGAGTTCACCCTGCGGCACGCTGAAGGAACCATCCACGACGAGCACGCACCGCGTGACTCCGCCGATCGTGACACTCACCTCTCGCTCGCTGGGTAGGTCGGGGAGGTGAAGGGTGGTCTTTAGATTGCCAAAGCCGTCGATATAGGCGATAACGCCCTTCGGAATGTCCGGGATGAGGGTGGGCTCGAGCCGTTCGGCAAGTGCGTCGGCCTCGCCGCGCACCACCGCCGCGCAAGCTTCCGGAAAGAGGTCACGGGAGCGAAACTGCGAGCCTTCAGACGCGACATTGACAAATGCGAGGTCGCTCCCCGCGTCGCGCAGAAACGAGAAAGCGTGTCCGGAGTGAACGCCGATGACGGTGACGCCGTTCGGCAGCCTGACCCACACGAGCCGCTCGCCATCGTTGTTGCGACGCGCCCCAACCGCGTCACGCCGGGGTGCCACGTTATGAAAGACGACAGTTCCGGGCGGCGCGTCGTTCAGCGCCAGCTGCGCTGCACAAAAGCCAGCGGCGAGCGTGGCGAAGGGCGGCACCGCGGTCATCACGAGGTCGGCCTCGGGCAAATAGAGCTTGAAACGCTGGGCGACTTCGGCGAATGCCAGATCAAATCCGCCGAAGTCGGCGATGAGGTGCAGGAGCATGGGGCTAGTTATAACAGGTCGAAGGCGTTTTTCCCGGCTCGAGATTGTACCCACCGTTCAAAAAGCCTGCACGGGTGGCTCCGTATCATGGGCGGACACCACAACCCGGAGGTCACGATGCCACAGGGACGCCAGACCGACAATCAGGACCCACGCGAACAGGGACTCAAACCACCTCTACCCGAACCCAAACAGACGCCCCCCGGCACCACGGGCGCCATGGCCCATACACCCGATCACGGCGAAACCTCCTACAAGGGTGCGGGAAAGCTCGACGGTAAAGTCGCGCTCATTACCGGGGGTGACAGCGGCATCGGCAAGGCCGTGGCCATCGCCTACGCCCGCGAGGGGGCCGACGTCGCCATCTCTTACTTAAATGAGGAGGAAGATGCGCAGGACACCAAGCGCTGGGTCGAGGAGGCCGGACGCCGCGCTCTGCTCTTGCCCGGCGACATCAGCGACGAAGCACACTGCGAAAGACTCATCGCTGACACGGTCGCCTCTTTCGGCGGGCTCGATATTCTCGTCAACAACGCCGCCTTTCAAATGACCAGGCCACACCTCAGAGACATCGAGAACAGCGAGTGGGACTATACATTCCGTACAAACATTTACGCCATGTTCCACCTCTCCAAGGCTGCAGAGCCCCACCTGAAACCGGGCTCGTCGATCATCACCGTGTCGTCGGTGCAGGCCTACCAACCGAGCGCCAAGCTGCTCGCCTACGCCTCGACCAAGGGCGCGATCGTCGCCTACACCAAGGCGCTCGCCGAAATGCTGGCCCCGCAGGGCATCCGGGTCAACAGCGTCGCACCCGGCCCTATCTGGACGCCGCTCATCCCCGCTACGATGGCCCCCGACGACGTCGAGAGTTTCGGGGAGCAGGTGCCACTCAAACGTCCCGGGCAGCCCGCCGAGCTGGCCCCGGTGTTCGTGTTTCTGGCCTCGCAGGACGCGAGCTACGTGACCGGCGCCGCCTACGCCGTCACGGGCGGGCAGCCGACGATGTAAAAGCCGCGCTTGCGCCACAATGGAGCCTGTGAACGACACTGGGACACCACCGCCGACCGCACCCCTTACGCCGAGAGCCCTCGAGCGTCGCCTTAAACGCTACGTCCGCAAAGAGCCCCAGAATTTTCTCGCAGTGGGCGCGCCCGGCTTCGAGACGATGCTGTTACGGGAGGTCGAGGCACTGTCCGGTGTGACGGAAGCGCGTGCGGTGCGGGGCGGCGTCGAATTTTCGGGGCCACTGTGGACGATCTACTACGCCAACCTTCACCTCGCCATGGCTCACCGCGTTCTATGGCGCGTTGCGAACGTTCTGGCTCAGTCCTCCTCCATGCTCTACAACAAGGTCCAAAAAATCCCCTGGGAGCTTTATCTCGGCTTCAGCGATACCCTGCGCGTCAGGGTGAGTGCGAGAAGCTCGAAGCTCAATCACCAGGAAAAAGTCGCGGAAACGGTTCTAGCCGCCATCAACAGTGCCGTAGCGCCACTCGGCCTGAGCGTCCGAGAAGACAAGGACGCCGCGCTAGAGCTCCATGTAAGACTCTTTCAGGACCGCTGCACGCTGAGCCTCGATACCAGCGGCGAGCACCTGCACCGGCGCGGCTACCGCAGCCACATCGGCGAGGCGCCCCTGCGCGAAACGCTGGCTGCGGCCCTCCTGAAGACTGTGGGCTTCGAGCGCTATGACCTCATCCTCGACCCCATGTGCGGCAGCGGGACATTTTTGCTCGAGGCCGCCCGCCTGCTGAGCGGCACCGCACCCGGCAGCGACCGCCCCTTCGCTTTCGAAAGCATGCCGATCTTCCAGCAGAGCGTGTGGGAGCGGCTGAAGCGTGAAGAAGCAACGAACATCCAACCCATCCAAACTACGCTGCTCGGCTACGACACAGACCCGAAGGTTCTGGAAGCCGCCACGCACAACGCGCTGCACGCAGGGGTCGCAGATTTCATCGCGTTCGACCAGGCCGACGCAAGAGCACTACCGTATCCTGAGCTCAAACGCACCCATCCCCAGACGCTTGTGATCTGCAACCCGCCTTACGGCGTGCGCCTGGGGGCCGGGGCCACACGCCGCCTCTACGCCGACTTTTGTGCTGCGCTGTCGGCTGCGCCGGGACTGAGTTTTGCGATTTTGGCGTCCGAGCCAAGCTGGGTTCGGCTGCCTGTCTCGGAGCGGCTCGAGTTTCGCAACGGTGGCCTGCGCGTCTGGCTGCTGACCGGCACAACCTGATCCGAGCCCTCGACTGTCGGGAGCAGCGCGGCGGGGTAGGCCAAAACCTGCTATACTTAAAGCCTGAGTTTCTGACATCTACGTATTGCACCCTCCTCCAACCTCACAAGCTGTTCGCTAGCAGGTGTAAGGTGCGCCACGGCGGCACGTCAGAGCTTGTGCCAGGGTCTCGTTTCGTGCTTAAATTGAAACGTTGCCCTTTAGACTAAGGCAAGGAGGAACCCCCCCACCATGAGTGATAAGTTAAACCAGACCGGAGAACACCCTGTCTCCGGCACCGACCAAGCCCAGAACCCCGGTTCGACCGAGGCTCCGACCGCTGCGCCTGCCCAGGGTGAAGACGTAGCGTCGGCTGAGAACAGCAGCACACTCTCAGCGACATCCTCTACCCCAGAGGACGCCGAAGCCACTCCGGAATCCCCGGAATCCCAGGCCGAAGCTACCCCCCAGGACGTCGCCGAAAGTGTCAGCGACCCAGAAAGCACGGAACCAGTCATCACTCAAGAAAACGTTATGGACGCCATCAAAGAATCCCCCACCCAAGAGACGCCCGCTGAAGCCGCCCCGACAACGGCCCAAACCGACACCAGCGCCGAAACCATGACCATGGAAGAGGTCATGGCCGCCTCGGACGAGCAGCTTGCCCGTAAGCCGATCCACCGGGGCATGCTCACCACCGGCACGGTCATCATGCTCTCGCAAGAGGGGCTCGTCTTGGACGTCGGGCAAAAGGTCGAGGGTCTCGTGCCCTACAACCAGCTTTTCGAGTTCGAGTCGAACGCCGAGGACGCCGCCAAGTACTTCAAGTCCGGTGACGAGCTTCAGGTTTACGCCATCCGCGTCGACATCCCCAACAGCACCATCATCCTGTCGAAAAAGCGTGCCGATCAAGAGCGCGCCTGGAACCTGCTACAAGACATTTTCGACAAGAAGCTTCCGGTCGAAGTCGAGATCGTCGAGAAGGTTCGCGGTGGCCTCGTCGCCAACCTGGGCGTGCGGGCCTTCCTGCCGGCCAGCCAGGTCGACATTCGCCGCGTCAACGACCTCTCGCCCTACGTCGGTCAGCGCATGCGGGTTCGCATCATCGAACTCAATCGCCGCCGCAACCGCGTCATCATCTCGCGCCGCTCGATTATGGAAGAAGAGGTCGCGGGGCTCAAGGAAGAGACGCTCAAGAAGCTCGAGCCCGGTGCCAAACTCGAGGGTGAAGTCGTCGAGATCACCGATTTCGGCGCGTTCGTGAATCTGGGCGGCGTCGACGGCCTCGTTCACCGCAGCGAGATCACCCACGGCCGCTTCAATCACCCGCGCGAAGTTCTGGAACTCGGTCAAAAAGTCCAGGTCGAAGTCCTCGATATGGACTTAGAGCGCGAGCGCATCAACCTCTCCATGAAGTCCCTCAAGGGCGACCCGTGGGAGCAGGTGCTGGCGAACTACCATATCGGTCAGCGCGTCGGCGGCAAGGTCACCAACATCACGCCCTTCGGCGCGTTCGTTGAGATCGAGTCGGGTCTCGAGGGCCTCATTCACGTTTCTGAAATGAGCTGGACCAAGCGCGTCCGTCATCCCAAAGAGGTCGTCGACGAGGGCCAAGAGGTCGAGGCGATGGTGCTCAAGATCGACGTGCCGCAGCAGCGCATCTCGCTCGGCTTGCGCCAGACCCAGCCCGATCCCTGGAGCTCCCTGCCCGACCGCTATCCGCCGGGTACCGAGGTCACCGGCCCGATCACCGGTCTCACCGATTTCGGCGTCTTCATGGAGATCGAAGAGGGCATCGAGGGTCTCGTTCACATCAGCGAGCTGGCCCACGAGCACATCGACGACATCGCCGAGCACTTCAACAAGGGCGACGAGATCACGGCGGTCATCCTCAACATCGACCCGATCGAACAGCGCGCCAGCCTCTCGCGCAAGCGCACGCTGCCCTACAGCGCAGGCGAAGGCGACTACGACAGCACCTCGATGGGTGCGCCGCAGAGCCGTGGTGGCGGAGCCGCGCGCAAGGGGGGTCGCCGTGGCGGTCGCCGCAGCCAGGGGATCGACTACGATTACTCCTACGCTAGCGCCGACGCAGGCAGCCGCACGACTACCAAACTCGGGGACGTGTACGCCGACCTGTTCGCGCAGTTCGGACTCAGCGATTCGTCCTCTCAGGATGAAGATGAAAGCACCTCGAGCGAAGCCGCAGCTCCTCAGACCGAGGCCAATACGGATTCCTCGGAGGCTCCGGCCACCGCCAGCGAACCTGAAGTGACCGAAGCCCAGGCAACTCCGGCTGCGGAAACCCAGGCACCGAAGCAGACCGCACAGACAACTGCGCGGAACGAAGAAACCGCGACCGACGAGGAAAACGCCATCGACGCCGCCGAAGCAGCCGCGCTCCTGACCGCCGCCTTCCGTCAGGGCCGCCGCCCCGCCTCCGTTACCCCGGAGACCGAAGCAACGACGGAAACCGACGAGGAGAAAGAGTCCTCGGACGCCTAAACGTTAGCGTTTAGAAAACATCGAGCCGCGCTCCTGTACAGGAGCGCGGCTTCTTTTGAGTGGGTTCTGCCCTCCTGCCGCGTCCTTCAGCCGTCAGCGGGAGCGAAGATATAAGCGTGATCGATGAGCTAGCGGTCAGCCCAGACGCCCATATGATCTGCTTGGGCTCGAGCTAGCGCACCCTGATAGAAGTGAGCATAACGACTCTCGAGTGTTTCGGTTGGTACGGCAATACCTAGTTTTACGAGGTCTAGATTGGCTTGAGCTAAACGTGCGGCGTACTTCATAGTCCAGTCGCCTTTTGCTGCCGGAATGTAAAGGTAAGCCTCGTCCTGTCCCACAAGTTCAACGAATATCGGCTTACCCAGCAACCTGCCAGTTAGATAATCACGATAGCGGTAAGGTTGCGATACTGTAATGCCCTCAAGCGTTACAGCTACAGCCTTTCCTTCCATCGCCAGGCGCACAGCAGTTGTGTTGCTCTCAAAAGGCAGGAAAACATATGGGCCTTTGAGATTGTTAAGCTGGCGCAGGACAAAGAACTTGCTCCGCCGTGGTGTGGGCAAGCCGGCAGCGCCTGTACTTAGTGCAACGGAAAGTGCACTTCTAGCCTCAGACGGCTCCGTCGACCCTTCTTGAGAATCCGCTGGTTGCGCTTGTCTGGCCTCGAAAACCAACCAAACACAGTAGCCGATGAGTTCGTCATCGCCAGGATTACGCATTTTACAGCTTTCGATTACTGACTCATATTCGGGATCATTGGAGAGGCGTAAAACAAAGAGGCGGCCCGACTGTTGGGCCTCGGCGCAAGCGAGAGTGTTGATATGGTCTTCGCCCCAACGCTCTCGACATAGATCAGGTATGGGTCCGCGATAATTTCTCATTTTGTTTTCAGCCGTGTTCTGGTAGTTGGCGCAGTAGAGACGATTATCGGGGTTATTGAGATAACGCCTAGTGCAGCGCTGTTCAATCCCTTCATCGGTTGGAGCTATAGAAGCCGGAAAAAATCCACTAGGTGCTTGTTGAGTGGCCGCTTGTTGGTTCTGGGCAAAAGAGAGTGTATACAAGCTTAGTAAGGCTACTATTGTTCTTTGCAAGTACATGACGAGAGTTTAGAATGCATCTGCATAAACCCTATTGGCTTTTTGCGTATTTAATACACGTAATTAAATGGTGCAGAAAGCTGTTAAAGGGATTCGTGTATAAAGTGCAGTTTCAACGACGCCTCAAAGCTTTGCTTACCCCTCACCCAAGAAGGTCGCGGCGACGAAAACGGGCTGTGAGAAAACGCCACGCCGCCTTTCGCTGCGTCAACCAGGCAATTTTCGCACCGTGACGTGTGTTTGCGAGCATCCCCTCGACCAGAAACGGGGTCACGGTCTCGACGCGGTCACCCAGAATATTCAGGACGCGTTTTGTGCGTGCGTCGGGCGGCTCTCCGCCAGAAAAGAGATCGGTCGGGACGAGGCCAGGGCTCAGAAAACCTACGCACACCGGGGTCTTTTTCGTCTCGAGCACCAGCCCCTTCGTAAAGTAGGTCAGTGCGGCCTTGCTCGAGCCGTAGAGAATCTGCCCCGGCACTACCATGCCGTTCGAGCCGAGTCCTTCCATGTTGTAGAGCTGCCCCGAGCCCTGCGCCAGCATGCCGCGCAGCGCGACGCGTGACCCATACATCATGCCGAGCAAGTTGACCTCGACAACTGCGCGGAGAGTGGCCTCGGAAACATCCCAGATGTCCTGACGCGGCGCGTTCAGCCCGGCGTTATTGACCCAAATGTCGACCTGACCGAACCGCTCAACCGCCGTGCTCCAGAGCGCCTCAACTTGCTCGAGCTTCGCCACGTCGCAGGCTTGTCCCACAACTCGCTCGGCCTCGAACTCCGCCGCAAGCTCCTCTTCGACTTTTGCAACAGCCTCAGGCGTCCGACCACAAAAGGCGACGCGGTGCCCGCGCTTCAGGAATTCGCGGACCAGACCCAGACCAATTCCGCGGGTTCCCCCGGTTACGACGACGTTTTTCACGGTTTGCCCTTAGGAAAAGGACACCTTCGGTACTGCCCGCTCGCCTTCGGGGATCTCGAGCGGCTCCTGGGGCGTCTTGCCCATCGGCCCGGCGATAAAGTTACCGGGAACCGTCTGGATGGCGTTGTTGAACTGCAATACCGAATCGTTATAGAACTGCCGCGCGTAAGCGATCTTGTCCTCAGTCTCGGAGAGTTCGGTCTGGAGCGCCATGAAGTTCTGATTGGCCTTGAGTTCCGGGTAGGCCTCAGCCACCGCGAAAAGCCGCCCGAGCGCCGAGTTCATCTGGTTTTCAGCGGCTGCCTGCTCCTGCACGCTGCTCGCCTGCATCGACTGCTGCCGCGCCTCGGCGACTTTGGTGAAGACCTCGCGCTCGTGGGTGGCGTAACCCTTGACGGTCTCGAGCAGGTTCGGAATCAGGTCGTTGCGCCGCTTGAGCTGCACGTCCACCTGCGCCCAGGCATTTTTGATGCGGTTTTCCAGAACGGTAATACGGTTGAAAAGCGAAACCCCGATAAACACCAGGACAACCAGAACGATCAGGACGATCCAAAGCACGGTAAGCCTCCTGAAGGACAGTCTAGCGCAAGTTTAGACGAAACCCGAACGCAGTTTGTAACAGGCTCGGCGTCTCTCGGCTCACTCTTTGCCAGCATTTCGAAGCAGAGATATAAGCCGAGCCTGACGTAGGTGCACAACAAGCACACTTTTGGGGCTCAATAACTCAGTAACGCTTGCTGATAACCCCGCCGCCGAGGAGCCTATCACCATCGTAAATAACCGCCGACTGTCCCAGCGTCACAGCGAACATAGGTGCGTCGAAGGTCAGCTCGAGCGCCCCGTCTACCAGCTGCACGCACGCACCGACCGGCTTCTGGCGGTAGCGCGTCTGCACCATCACCCGCTCCGGTAACTTGTCGGCGTCTACCAGCAGGTTGACCTGCTCCGCCCGCAGGCCGCGCCAGTGGCACATCTCCCGCGTACCCACGATGACCTCGTTGGTCTCGGCGCGCAGGTAGATCACAAAGCGCTCGAGGTGCGAATGGTACATCCCCAGGCCGCGCCGCTGCCCGATGGTATAGAACTGCACACCGCTATGCTGGCCGACCTTTTTGAAGCCGTCCGAAGCGTCCAGCACGTCGCCGGGGCGCATGTCGCTGAAATCTTGCAGGTAGCTCTTGACGCTGCTGGTGATAAAGCAGAGGCCGCTCGAGGAGGGCTTGTCCGCCGTCGCGAATCCGCGCCGTTCCGCGAGTTCACGCACCTCGGGCTTGGTCTTATCGCCAAGAGGGAAAAGCAGGTGCGGCAACACGTTACGGTCGAGCGCCCAGAGGAAATACGTCTGATCTTTCGAGTCGTCTTCACCCCGGTGCAGCTCGGGTCCGTCCGGGCCATCGATACGCCGGACGTAGTGCCCAGTTGCGATAAAGTCGCAGCCCAGCCGCCGCGCCTTATGCAAAAAGGTACCGAACTTGATCTCGCGGTTGCACCAGACACACGGGTTGGGCGTCTGCCCACCCTCGTAGGTCGGGATAAAAGGGCTGATGACCACCTCATCGAACTGCTCGCGGGCGTCGAGCAGGTAAAACGGTACGTCGATGGCGTCGGCAATGCGCCGGGCATCATAGGCAGCGTCCGGAGAGCAGCAGAGGTCGAACGCGCCTGTGGGCCTATCATCGGGCCAGAAGCGGAGCATCGCACCCTGCACCTCAAAGCCCTGTTCCTTGAGAAGGGCCGCCGCCAGCGACGAATCTACCCCACCCGACATGGCGCAGAGCACCCGGCCCGGCACGTCTTGCGTCACGGTTGTGGGGTGGGGGGTGGTCAGCACACTCACAAATGTCCAGTCTACAGGGCACGCCCGCTGTGCCCGGACAACCCCGCTACAGGGGTCACGGTCTTTCGGCACCTTGCGGTAGACTAATCTCAATGAGGGTCACCGCCAAACGCGTGTTTCGCTTCTTTCTGGTCCTGCTCCTGGTCCTGCTCATCGTCTATCTGGCGGTGCTTGGCGCGGCCAATCCGCAGACTGTCGATCTTCTGTTTTTTATTCCACTCCCGACAGCCTGGGTGGTCGGTATCGCGCTGCTCCTCGGCTTTGTATTCGGCTGGGTGTCGCTGGCGAGCCGCGTGCTCGGGCTTCAGCGTGAGAACCGGAGCCTACGGCAGCGCCTGATTCGGGCGGGCCTCGAGACCCCACACACGACCCAGACGCCGGGCAGATCGAGCCTCAAACCACGCGACGAGATGACCCGATTTTGACGGCCCAGACCCCACATAAAGAGATCGTCCAGACCCGCTGGCGCGTGCGCCCTGCAGCGCCCCCTTCCGGCGTAGCGCAGCTGACCCGCGAGCTGTCGGTGCCGCCCATCCTTGCCAGTATCCTCTGG
>JBMDWS010000088.1:0-1695 GCA_048594695.1 Truepera sp.
CAGCGGGCCGTTGGAGGCCACCATTATGCGGTCGTTAAGCCGGTAAGCCTCGCCTGCACCGTTGCTCACGCACCCGCCCGCTTCCTGAATGAGCAGGAGTCCCGCCGCGACGTCCCAGGGGTTGAGCGCGAGTTCCCAGAAGCCGTCGAGTCGCCCACAGGCGACGTAGGCGAGATCGATGGCTGCTGCCCCGGGGCGGCGAATGGCGCGGCAGCGTGGCAGCATACGCCGGAACAGCTCGACGTTAGCCATCATCGTGTCGGTGGTATAGGCAAAGCCTGTCGCCAGCATGCTCTTGCGCAGGTCGTGCTCGAGGCTCACGCGAATGGGCGCGCCGTTCAGGGTCGCGCCGCCGCCACGGGTGGCGCTAAACAGCTCTTGCCGGGCCGAGTCGAGCACCACCCCGACTTCGATTTGCCCCCGAACCTCTAGCGCGATCGACACGCAATAGACGGGAAAGCCGTGCGCGTAGTTGAGGGTACCGTCGAGCGGGTCGACGATCCAGCGGTAGGGCGCGTCGCCGTCCTGTCCGGCTTCTTCACCGAGGACGACGTGGTCGGGATAGCTCGAGAGCAGAATCTCGCGGATGACCGCCTCGCTCTCCTTATCCACCCGTGTGACCAGATCGATCTCGGTGGATTTGGTGTCGATACCCAGCTCGAGCCCGACGTTGTGCTGATGGATACGCGCCGCTGCCTGAGCCGCGCGTATCGCCGTGTGCAGAAAGCCCGTCAGTGCGGGGTCGTTGTCGCCCATAGAAGTCACTCTACTCTGCCCGATGCGCCCTAGCCGCCTGCAAACTGCCGCTCGCGTGTCTCTCGCACGGCGTCGGCCTCGCTCTTGGGCGGCCCCTGATGGTCGGCGATTTCGGCGGGGGAGGGGCTCATGTCGGTAATCAGCCGGGCGTGGCGGTCGAAGGTCAGGTAGCTGTAGGCCCAGTTCGTAAAGGCGCTCCAGCGGTTTCTGTAGCCTGGCAGATAGACGAGGTGGATAAAAAGCCAGCCAAGCCAGCCGAGCAGACCCCGGAAGCGCAGACCCAGACCAAACTCCTTGGACAGCTCGGCGACGCCCGCGTTGCGCCCGATAATGGCCATGTTGCCCTTGTCGAAGTAGGAGAAGGTGCCGCGCTGCCCCCGGCCCGTAACCTCGTTGCGGATCGTCTTGGCGATGAACTTGCCGCCCTGAATGGCGACCTGCGCGACCTGCGGGTAGAGCTTGCCGTCCTTGTCCTTGTTGCCGGACACGTCGCCCGCAGCAAACGCGTAAGGGCGACCGGGGATCGACAGGTCGGGCTCGACTTTGATGCGGTAGCCCTTCTCGAGTTCGACGCCTAGAGCGTCGACGAGTGGCTGCCCGCGCACACCCGCCGCCCAGATGAGTGTCTGGGTCGGGATGACTTCGCCGCTCTTGAGTTCGACTTCACCTTCGCGCGCTTCGGACAGTGCCTCGCCGAGCCGTATGTCCACACCGCGCCCGCGCAGCACCTGTTCGGTGTACTGACGGCTCTTGTCTCCGTAAGGCGGTAGCAGAAAGTCGAGCATCTCGATCAAAATGACTTTGGCCCGGGACACGTCGAGGTTGGGATAGTCTTTGGGCAGCACGCGCTCGAAGAGTTCGACGAGGGCTCCGGCCATCTCTACACCCGTGGGGCCACCCCCGACGAGCACGAAGTTGAGCGCGCCTTTGTCGATGAGG
>JBMDWS010000089.1:0-12672 GCA_048594695.1 Truepera sp.
CGGCGGTGCGCTGGATCTACGCACGGGCGCAGGGCAACCCGCTCGTTACCCTCGAGTACTGTCGCTACCTCGCCCGCATGGGACTGCTGTGGAACGACACGCGCCGCTGGCACTGGCGTGCGCCACCCGAGGGGCTTATCCCGCAGACGCTCGAGGCGCTGATCGAAACGCTCTTTCTGCGCAGCGAAACCGGGGCGGTGCGGGCGCTGCTGGAGGCCGCCGCCTTTCTGCCACAAGGTGCGGCTCTTGAGCACATCTGTGAGGTCGCGGGGGTTGTGCCGGGCGACACGGAGACCCTGCGCGCTGCCGAGCACAGCGAACTTTTTTCGCGGGGCGCGTTCGTCCATCCGCTTTTTCGGGAGGTGCTGGGGCAAACCCTGACCCCCGGGCGGCGACGCGAGCTGGCGCGGCGTGCGCTCACGGTATTCGCCGGGGACGGGCAAACGCTCGCGGGGTTTATTGGGGACGCTGAGCTCGAGGGAGGCAGGGCGCTGGCCTTGCTCGAGCAGGCCGCCGAAGCCGCGCATGAGGCGGGGCAGACCTACACGGCGGCGCGGCTCTGGGCGCAGGCGGTCCCCTACGCTGAAGGTGAGGCGCAGGTGCGCTTGGTGCTGCGGGCCGCCGACGTGTTGCAGCGCTTCGACCTGACCCGGGCCGCGCAGCTCTGCGAAGGCGTGTTAGGGAGCCCCTTCCTGTCCCGCGAAGTCGCCGAACTCTACACTCGGCTGCTGGCGCAGCAGGGGCGTATGGCGGAGGTCGAGGCGTTTTTGGGTGCGCTCTCCGAGAGGCTCCGGGCCGAACTCGACCCGCTGGCGCTGTTGGTAAGCCGCTATCATCTGGCTGGGGACAACCCGAAGGTGCTGGCGCTGTGGGAGGCCTGGCCTGTGGACCGGTCCGAGCCGCCCCTCGAGGTGCTCCACGCTGTTGCGGGGTCGGCGCTGGCGCTGGGCCAGATGGGGTTGGCGAAAGCACTGGTCGAGCGGGGCTTGCGCGCCGTGCCCGGACCGCTCAAAGTAACCTTTCTCTCTCTCAAGTCGCTCATGCTCTACCATCAGGGCCTCGCCGCCGAAGCTGTGGCGGTGAACGGTGAGCTTCTGGCACTTCCCGACCTTTTGGACAATCCGCGTGCTCGCTCTACCGCGCTCGTCAACCGCGCCGCTTTCCTCAAAAATCTCGGTAACTTCACCGAGATGGGTATGTGCCTCGAGGAGGCTCTCGAGATACGCCGGACGAGTGGCGACGCCCGGGCTTACGCTTTCGCGCAGGCCGCCCTGGCCGAGCTTTACCTCGAGCAGGGCCGGTACGCCGCCGCCGAGGATCTGCTGAGCGAGGCTTTAGAGGCGCTTTCGCGCTACGGCCCAAGCCGCTTTCTGACGAATTCCCATGCGATTGCGAGCCTGTTTTATACCGCTCAGGCCACACCTATGAGCCGCCTGTTGGCCCTCAAGCACGGGGAGCAGGCGCTTCGCTTCGCTCGGGAGATCGGTAGCCCCCGTCTGGTAAGGGAGAGCCTGTTCGAGGTCTCGGTGGCAAACACGCACGCGGGAACGCCCCGACGCGGCCTCGAGTTGGCCGAGGAAGCCGAGGCGCTCGCTGAAGCCGCGGGGGATTCGCTGCAAGATGCTTGCCGCACCGCCTGGGCGCGGGCACTGGCGCATGAGGCGCTAGAGGCTCGGGGTGAAGCCCTCGGCAGTTTTCGCGTGGCCCTCGAGCTTGCCCGCAAGCTCGACCTGGGACTCGAGGCGCAGAAGCTGGCTCTTGAAGTCGACCGGCTTACGGGTGACCGAGAGGGAGCGCGGGCACGGCTGGAGTGGTTTCAGGCCCGGGGGCTCGGGCACGGCGTGGACCTCGCCATGCGGGCGTTTCCCGACCTGGCGGAGCGCCTGCCCGAGTCTGTTCCTGTCAGGGCAGAGGTGGAGGCAGTGAGGCTCGAGGTGCTGGGTCCCATGCGCTTGCTGCGGGGTGGGGTAGCGCAGCCCATTCAGGGGCGCAGGCGCTGCGACCTGCTCACGCTGCTGCTCGAGGCGCGTCTGAGCGGGCATGAGGCGGCGTCGCCGCTCGAGCTTGTCGACGCTATCTATCCCGAAGACCCCGAGAGTGTGGCGCTCGGCGCACTCAAGCAACTCGTCTTTCAGACGCGCAAGGCGCTTGGCGACGGTGTGATCGTTCGCAGCGCCGGTGGTTACGCCCTGGGTCCCATCGGGAGCGACGCCGAGCTTTTCCTGGCAACCCGCGATACAGCGCTCTGGCGCGGCCCTTACCGCGGTACTCAGGAGAGGAGCAGCGACGCGGCCCTTCAAGACGCGCTCTGCGACGCGCTGCGGCAGGAATCAGAAAGACGCCTCGAGGGTGACCCACAGGAGGCGGCGCGGCTTGGCCGAATCCTGTTGACCACTGACCCCTGTGACCTAAGCGCCCTGCGCCTATGCGTGCAGGCGCTCTCGAGCGACCCCCGGAGCTGCGAGGCACTCTACAGCCAGAGCCGCCGCGAGCTTGCTGAGGTCGGTGAAGCGCTACCGGAGACCTGGCCCGAGTTCCTGGCCTCTCCCATGTAGGGCCGGGGCTAGAGGCGCATAAACCGCTCGAAGTCCTCCGGGCCGACGTTGCTTCCGCAGAGGATGGTGGCGACCGTTTGTCCGCGAAAGCGCCCCGGATTCTCGAGGATGCTGGCGATTCCCAGGGCGGCGGCGGGCTCAACGATAAGGCCCGCGTGCCGATAGAGCAGTTTCATGCCCTCGACGATGCTGGCCTCCTCGACCAGCAGGGCGTCATCGACGGTTTCCAGCATGTCCGCTAAAACCTCAGGGATGGTGTGGCGCCCGGCGACGCCGTCGGCGATGGTCCGGGGTGGGCCGGAGGCGACGACCTGGCGGGCGCGGTATGAACGGGTCAGGGCCGGAGCCTGCTGTGGCTGCACCGTGAAGACGGCGGTCTCGGGCCGGGCGGCCCTCAGCACGAATCCGACGTCTGTCGCCATGGCCCCGGCCCCCAGCGAGATCAGGACGGCGTCTAGGGGCAGCGGGAGCCGGGCAAGCTCGAGGCCGATGGTCGCTGCGCCCTCGCACGTCTGGAGATTTTTGCTGTCTTCGACAAGGTAGGCGCCGGTTTCCTGGGCATGGGCGGTGGCAGCGCCAAGTGCCTCCTCGATCTCACCCTCGACCAGGATCACCGTGGCACCGAAGGCGCGCATGCGCTCCAGCTTGTGCGTGTTGGCCGCAGCCGTGACCGTGACCTCGAAGCCGCGCCTGCACCCGCAATAGACGAGCGCCTGACCGAGGTTGCCTGCGCTCGCGCACACCACCGACCTGGGACTCCGTGCCGCCTCGAGCCCGGCCAGGACGGTTTCCGTACCACGCCCTTTAAAGGATCGCACCGGATTGAGGGTTTCGACCTTCAACACGATCTGACACCCTAGAACCTTGTCGAGGAGCGGGCACGCATACTGCGGGGTGTTCTGGAACACACTGTCTATCGTCTGTGCGGCGGCGCGTATACGGTCAAAGCCGAGTCTCGCCACGACGGCATGTTCTCATGGGCAAATTGTCAGGGCAAGGGGTCGTAAGCGTTGGTTGGGCGAACCGGGCCAGCAGCCACACCTGCCCCCATTTATAACCGCTATATAACCAGTCCCCCTTTAGGCTCACTGTGAGAAAGGAGCGTAAGCCTTGAAAAAGGGTTGGCTGAGCTATCACCTGTGCCCAATCTGCGGCAGGGCCACGCCCGCCGAACTCGCCGAGAAGCACTGCCCCAACGACGGAAGCCGCCTGCTCACGGCCTGCCCAACCTGCAACGCCGCGATCACCACACCCTATGCCCGTTACTGCACGCGGTGCGGTCAGGGGCTGCTTCACCAAGGGAGCCTGCGCACGAAGGATGTGATCGCCCGGAAGGGGGGTGACGCCGTGAACCCTCGATAAACCGTGTATTTCATGAATATGAAGGGTCAAACAGAAAGGAAAGATCAGATGTCGCAGGATTTACGACAGGTCGCAAAGTTGCAAAACGAGCTCAGGCACCACCTGACCTTCAAAAAACCGCTGCAGGACACATTGACCCTCGCACCGTCCCACGCGTCACAGCTCCTGCTCGGTAGGTTCGGAGACCACTACACCGAACCGTATAACAGCGCCATATTGACGCTGCTCGAGCTTCAGGCAGCGGACGCGGCTATTGCGGCCAAAGCCGCGCAGCTCGGCTGGGCAGGTGACCCGGTTGCCGATACCGAATCTTCTGGACCGGGGTACGTCAGGCGCTACGCCGAGGCCGACATCTACTATGCCAAGGCCAGCGGCGCGTTCGAGGTCCACGGTGATATAAGGGCCAAATACAACGCGCTCGGTGCGGCGGGCGGCGTCCTCGGATTGCCCCTCACCGACGAAACCGGTACGCCCGACGGCCTGGGCCGCTACAACCATTTCCAAAACGGCTCGATCTACTGGACACCGGGCACCGGACCGATGATGGTGCGAGGGCCGATCCGTGATCTCTGGGCGGCTCAGGGGTGGGAACGCGGTCCCCTCGGCTACCCGGTCGCCGACCCGGACTATAAGTCCATCGCCGATCTGATCCATAATCCGGCAGAATATGCAGGCGTATTTCAGGGCGGCGCGCTCTATTCGAAAGGCGATAAGGCCGCACCTGCGCTCGTCGCGGAGATTCAACCCCAGGGGCTCACGGATTTTGTTCGCAAGACCTTCGACAAGGCGTTCAAGGACGAGGACGAGGATCTCGGCATCGAGGGTGGACTCAGGGTGCTGGACGTTTCGGGCTGGGGCTACGACTTCTGGAACAGTCGCAAGCGCATGGTTACCTACGAGATCAACGGGTTTCACAGCAATCCCATCGTGCCTGACACGACCTTCAGGCTCGAGCTGCAGTTTCTCTTCGGCCTTACCTGGGACGCTCAGTCGTTTACCGAGCCCGTGGACAAAACGCTCGTGATCTATCTGCAGCGCTGGCACATCCACACGTCGGGTATTGGACACGGCGAACTGTTCGACCGCCTCAAAGCGGGGGTCCTCGGCAAGTTTCCCTATGCTGTCCAGACTATTCCCGCTATCGCCCTTCTCATCGACGTACTGGTCACGCCGCAGGGCGGGTTGCAGTTCTGGCTCGAGCCCGACACCAATTTCCCGCCCATTGGCGTGTTTCGCCGCGACCGTTTTCAGGATCAGCTGAACCTGCTCCTAGAGAGCTGACCCTCATGTTGCGACGCTTGCCAGGCTTGTGGCGCTCTTGTGGCACCCGTTTCCTAGACTCTTTTCAGGTTCACGGACGCATGCGCGTAGCTCGGGCCACAAAAAAGGGGAAACGAAAACGTACAGGATAGCTATCGCCAGACTATCGGCCTCAGAAATAACCTCGAGCCCAATCAAAGTAACTCTGAAAGGAAACACCATGAAACGTATCCTCGTTCCCGCACTTCTCTTCGCGCTGGCAGCATGCAGCCAGACACCTATTGAGCCCCAGACACCCGACGCTGCACTCGTCCCGCAATCGTTTGGCAGTAGCGGCAACGATTACGGCAACGACGTTACTGTCCAGACGAGCCAGGGCGTCGTCTACGCCGCCGGGGAAACGTACGGTTCCCTAAATGGCACGCAGCAGGGGAATGGCGACGCGTTCGTGCGCCGTTACGACCGCGAAGGTGGACTCGTCTGGGGGCGACAGTTCGGGACCGCGCAGTACGACACTGCGCAGAGCGTCGCAACCGACGGCAGTGCCAACGCTTATGTCGTGGGGTATACCTACGGCTCGCTGGCGGGCAGCCGGGGCCAGGCCGACGCTTTTATTCGTAAATACAACAAGAGTGGGAGCGTCGTCTGGACCCGCCAGTTCGGCACCAGCGAATACGACTACGCTTACGGTGTGACGACCGACTCGAGCGGCAACGCGTACGTCGTCGGCTCGACAGGGGGTAACCTCGCCGCCACTAATAGCGGCAGTGACGACGCCTTTATCCGTAAGTACAACGCCAGCGGGACGGCCCTCTGGACGCGGCAGTTTACCTTCAGCGACTACACGGTGTCGCAGGGCGTAGCCGTAGATGGCAGCGGTGCGGTCTACGTCGCGGGGTACACCTCGGGGCTCGACTCGAGCGGCTTCGTGCGCAAGTTGAGTAACGCGGGCAGCACCGTCTGGACCAAAGTCCTCGACAACGGCTCCGACGAGTACGTCATGGACATAACGGCCAAGGGCGCTTACATCTACGTGGCCGGCTTCACCTACGGCACCTACGCTTCGCCCAATCTGGGTGGCAGCGACGCGTTTGTGCGGCGCTACAACGCGAGTGGCACGAACCTCTGGACGCGTCAGTTCGGCTCGAGCGGCTACGATCAGGCGCGCGGGATAGGCGTCGACAGCAGCGGCAACGCCTACGTGACAGGGGAAACGGATGGGGCCATCAGCGGTGCGAACGCAGGGGGTTCGGACATCTTTGCCCGCAAATACACCAGTAGTGGCAGTGTGAGCTGGACCAAGCAGTTTGGCACGTCAGCCTACGACGCGGCGGGTGACGTGGCGACCTACAGCCCGAGTGAGAGCTATCTTATCGGTTCGACGCAGGGCACCCTCGCGGGTACGAACCACGGCGGTTATGACGCGTTTCTGCGGCGGATCAGCGGTTCCAACGGTAACGCGGTCTGGACCGATCAGTAGCGTTCGGGAACAGAAGCCAAAATCGTCAGGGACGTGCAGAATGTGCACGTCCCCTTTTTTGGTAGGTGGCTTATCAATCAACAAAACACTTAAATATTAAGGTGTACTTGAGTCCTGAGCAGGACCAGCTCGAGGGGCATGTGTAACTTGGGACATTACGCGTGAAGACGGTTGAGCCAAGCAAGAAGCCAACCCGTGGGTCACTCTCAGGACGTTTTCCAAGCAACGCACGTTTGTTGCTCGAGTCACCTTACTCTGGTGATAGGATGATGAAACGTTTAGCACGTTTGTTTCCATATTATTGGCTTTAGGGAAAGAATCGAAGCTAGGCGCAGCTTTGGCGAAAGGATTACGATGAAACGTTGCATTGTCCCTGCCCTGCTCTTTGTCCTGGCTGCCTGCAATCAGGTAACCCTGGAGACCCAAACACCTAGCGCTGGATTTACCCCACAGACTTTTGGTAGTAGTGGCAACGATGCGGGTACAAGCGTTACCGTGCAAACGAGTCAGGGTGTTGTCTATGCCGCTGGAAGAACAAGTGGCTCACTTGACGGCACGAATCAGGGTGAGTTTGACGCCTTTGTGCGCCGCTACGACCGTGAAGGTGCACTCGTCTGGGGGCGACAGTTTGGAACCTCGGAGAATGACGATGCTGAGAGCGTTGCGGCTGACTCGAGCGCGAACGTCTATGTGGTGGGTACCACGAACGGTTCGTTGGCGGGGAGCAGGGGGAGAGAGGACGCCTTTATCCGCAAATATAACAAAAGCGGATCGGTGCTATGGACCCGGCAGTTTGGCTCGAGCGAAGCCGACTTTGGTATCGGCGTAGCGACAGATTCAAGTGGCAACGCTTATGTGTTGGGTTCAACGTATAGCAACCTAGCACCTACGAATAGCGGCACCGACGGCTTTCTCCGTAAGTATGATCCTGGCGGCACGGTCGTTTGGACACGGCGATTTGCTATTGGCAACGGCACGGAACCGGAGGGTGTCGCTATAGACGGTGGTGGCGCGGTTTATGTCGGAGGGGAAACTGTGGCGCCCAACGGGAAGGGCTTCATCCGCAAATTCACCAATTCGGGTCGCACGGTCTGGACTCGAATTATCGACAGCGGGGCTAGCGTCTATGTCTATGACATCGCAGCTAAGGGTTCCTATATTTATATTACTGGATTTTCAGATGGTACCCTTGCCGCGGCCAAACCAGGCGGTAGCGCATTTATAGCGCCTTACAACACAGGTGGCATGAACCTCTGGACGCGGCAGTTTGGCTCGGGTGTAAACGATTACGCCTACGGGGTTGGTATCGACAGCGACGGCAATGCTTATGTCACAGGGCAGACGTCCAGACGTACGCCTGGCATGGGTGCGATTGACGATGACATCTTCAGCCGAAAATATACTAGCAGCGGCAGTGTGGGATGGATCAAACTGTTTGGCTCCTCAGCTTCCGATTCTGCCTCCGACATTGCGACGTTCAGCTCGAGCGAGACCTACATTATCGGTGTGACAGACGGTGCCATTGCAACCACGAACAAGGGCGACTCCGACGCCTTCTTACGGCGAATCAATAACGTAAATGGTAATCCAGTTTGGACAGATCAGTAAAGAGTTATCAAATATCCGAAGGGGCGTGCCGATTCGACACGCCCTCTCGTCAGGCAAAACATCTCAGCAACAAAACACTTAAATATTAAGGTATACTCGAGTCATGAAAGCAGCAGGCTCGAGGCGCAACCATGAGTGAGGCGTTACCCAAACTGCGGGGCCGTGGGGCAAACGTAGACCCCCACAACCGCTTCGAGACGCTGGGTATGACCCTCGACCCAGCCGAATGGGACGATGACGAAGGGCGTCCGGGGCGGCGTACGGTCTTCTACCGCGACACCTCCAAAACTGTGCTGGCCCGCAACAGCAGCCCCGACATCGGCTACGATGTGTCGCTCAACCCGTACCGGGGCTGCGAGCACGGCTGCATCTACTGCTACGCCCGGCAGACGCACGAGTACCTGGGCTTTTCGCTCGGCCTCGACTTCGAGAGCCGCATTATGGTTAAAGAGGACGCGCCCGTGCTGCTTCGCCGCGAACTCGCCCATCCGCGCTGGCAGCCGCAGCTCGTCGGGATGGGTGGCGTGACCGACATCTATCAGCCTATTGAGCGCAAACTCGGCCTTACGCGGCGCTGCCTCGAGGTGTTCCTGGACTTTCGCAACCCGGTCGGGCTGGTGACCAAGAGCCACCTCGTAACCCGCGACCTCGAGCTTCTTAAGGAGATGAGCCGTTACAGTCTGGTGTCGGTTGCCATCTCGCTTACCACCCTCGACGACGACCTCTGGCGCGTGATGGAACCGAGGGCAGCGTCGCCTGCCCGCCGTCTGGACGCCGTGCGACAGCTCGCCGAGGCGGGTGTTCCGGTCGGCGTCCTGATCTCGCCCATCATCCCTGGCCTCAACGATCATGAGATTCCCCGGCTGGTCGCGGCAGCCGCCGAAGCCGGAGCACTATTCGCGGGCTACGGCATGGTGCACCTGCCGTATGGTGTCAAGGACCTGTTCGCCGACTGGGTACGGGAGACTTTTCCTGAGCGTGCCGACAAGGTTCTTAACCGCATCCGCGAGATACGCGGCGGTAAGCTCAACGACCCACGCTTCGGTCATCGGATGCGCGGCGAGGGGCCTTACGCGGCGCAGATTGCCGAGCTGCACAGGCTGGCCTGCAAACGTGCGGGCTTGCCAAAGGGGAGGGTGCATGCGACCACCGAGCATTTTCGGGTGCCGCAGCAAAATCCTAAGGTGATGCAGCCGGGGCTTTTCGAGTAGACTCTTGGGTCTATGCCCCAAATGCTCTACCACTTCAGCGAAGACCCGACCATCGAGGTCTTCCGGCCGTGCCTCGCGCTCGGGCAGGAGGGCAGGCGGCCGTGCGTGTGGGCGATAGACGCCGAGTACGCGTCACTCTACTGGTTTCCGCGCGACTGCCCGCGCATTACCTACTGGGCCGATGAAGGAACGACGGAGGCCGACAGAGCGCAATTTTTGAGTTTGGGCATAGCGAAGCGGGTTCATGCTATCGAGAGCGGATGGTTGGACCGGATGCGCGACTGCACGCTCTATGCCTATCACTTTGAGGCTTCACTGTTCGAGCGCTTCCACGAGGCGGACGGGTACTTTGTCTCCTATAGCGCCGTCACACCGCTCCGCTGCGAGCTGGTTGGGGACCTGCTGGCTGGCGCGGCACGCTGAAGCGGGGATCGAACTGCGTGTGACGCCCTCCCTGTTACCCCTGCAAGAGGCGGTGGCAGCCTCGAGCCTCGGCTTTAGCATGTGCCGGATGCGAAACGCGCAGCCCCCAGCGTAGCCTCTCAGATCCTGAGCGTTTATACCTGTCTACACCGCAAGCTAAACTAAACCCAATGCCAGCCAAAACCTCCTATGCCAGCCGCCGCATCGCGACCTTCGGCGAAACCGTCTTTGCCACCTACACGCGCCTCGCCCAAGAGCACGGCGCTGTCAATCTGGGCCAGGGCTTCCCGGACTTCGACCCGCCAGATTTCGTACTGGAGGCGCTTCGGGAGGCGGCTGCGGGAGGGCAGCAGTACGCGCCGTTGCCGGGTCTGCCCGAACTCTCAGACGCGGTTGCCACGAAGATGGGGGCGCGCCTGGGTCAGAGCTTGGGGCCCACCCCGAACGTCCTCGTTACTGTCGGGGCGACCGAGGCGCTTTTTGCTGCGATGCAGGCTTTTGTCGACCCCGGCGACGAGGTGGTGCTCCTGGAACCCTTCTACGACGCCTACCCCGCTGATGTGTTGATGGCGGGGGGGGTGCCGAAGTTCGTCCCACTGCACCCGCAGGCGGACGGTAAGTGGCTCCTCGATGAAACGGAGTTGCGCGCCGCCTTTAGCGACAGGACCAAGCTCATCGTTCTCAACACGCCCCACAACCCGACCGGCAAGGTCTTTACCGCTCAAGAACTCGACCTTATCGTGAGCTTGGCCGAACGTCACGATGCGCTGATTCTGAGCGACGAGGTCTACGAGCACATCGCCTTTACCGAGCACGTGAGCGTAGCGAGCAGACCGGGCGCGTGGGAACGGACGCTCTCGATCTCGAGCATCGGCAAGACCTTCTCGGTCACAGGCTGGAAGGTCGGCTGGGCGGTAGGGCCGGAAAGTCTCATCACAGCGCTGCGCCGCGCCCATCAGTGGATTCCGTTCGTCGTAGCGACGCCGCTGCAGCGTGCCTCGGCGCGGCTCCTGGGCGAAGCCGAGAAAAACGGCTACTACGGCGAACTGCGGGCGCTCTTCTTGAAAAAACGTGACTTGCTTGTGGCGGCGCTGCGCGAGACGCCCTTCGTACCGCTCGAGCCGCAGGGCGGCTACTTCGTCATTGCGGACGCCTCGGCGCTCGGCTACGACGACGATGTGGCACTCTGCAACGTGCTGCCGGAGCGGGCCGGGGTGGTCGCCATACCGCCAAGCGCCTTTTACAGCGACGCGCATAAAGTGCTTGCCCGGAACCTCGTGCGCTTCGCCTACTGTAAGACCGACGAGGCGATTGGTGAGGGCGGACGAAGACTGCAGGGTCTCGAGGTGGTGGGGTGAAGCTCCTGATCCTCATGGGGCTGACCGGCGTGGGCAAGAGTACGGCGGTCGGGGCGCTGCGCGACGTGACCCCGCCCTACACGCTGCTGCCCAACCGTCGCGCTCTGACCGACGAGCTGATCATCCCAGAGATGCACGGAGACCCCGTGGAGCCTGTGACGGACCGGCTGGCACGCTTCGAGCTGACGCGCCGCTACCGCGAGACCTACCCGGGCGGGATGGTTCACGCGCTCGGTGACTACTTGGCGGCCAATACCCCGGCGGACAGTGCTGCTCTGGTTTTCGACAACCTGCGCGGGTTGGACGAGGCGCAGGCGGCTACGGAGGTGTTTCCGGAGGCCCGTTTTATCCTGCTCGACGCGCCGCCTATCGTCCGGTTGCAGCGGCTCATCGGGCGCTCGGACTCGTTCGACCGGGTTGCGCTGGAGGCCAACGCCGAAAGTACGCTTCGGGAGAGGCTTGCTGAGCTAAAAGGACTCGAGACGGTTTTCGTTATGGACGAGGTGCTTGGGCTCGAGGCTCAGAACATTCCCGCCGAGGCTATCCTGAAAGGCGTGCGAATCATACTCGGTGAAGCCAAGAATTACGACATGGGCGCAGCGGCTTCCTACCTGCGGCAGGTCCGGGACGGTGACGCGTTTTTGCACCTCGACACAGCGGCGCTGCCGCGCGAGGGTGTGCGTGAGCAGATACGGGCGTGGCTCTAAGGTGGCCCGCATTGCGCGCATCGAAACCTTACCGTTCGACCTCGAGCTTCAGGGGGCGCTGCGTTGGGGTAAAGCGAGCGAACTGACGCGTCTGCAGCACGTCCTTGTTTACGTTTACGACGACGCAGGAAACGTCGGCGTTGCCGAGGCCCCGGTGCGCCCGACGATCTACGGCGAAACGGTGCGGAGTATCGAGGCAGTCATCGGCGAGCAGTTTGAGCCGCTCCTGTTAGGACTCGAGGTCGAGGAGATCACCGCGCAGGGAAGCGCTCTCTCGCGCATCCCCAACAATCACTGCGCCAAAGGGGCACTCGATACGGCGCTCTGCGAGCTGCGGGCTAAGGCGTCTGGTCAGACGCTCTGGGAAGCCGAGCGGGGGCCGCAGGAACGCATTCCCGTCTCCTTTATTCTCGGTATCGACACGCTGGAAAAGATGCTCGCGGAAGCTGAGCGCATCTACGCGTCAGGCGTGCGGGTTTTCAAGGTCAAGGTCGGGCGCAGCGCCGCGCACGACGCTGAGGTGCTGGGTGCATTGCAGCACGCGTTTGCTGGGGCTGGTGTGACCCTCTACGCCGATACTAACGAAGGGTTGCAGCCGGAGAGCGCCGCGCAGGATCTGACGCGCCTCGCAGGGCTTGGGGTCGCGTACGTCGAGGAACCGCTACCCGTTCACCTGATGAGGGCAAGGGCCGCTCTCAAAGAGGCCAA
>JBMDWS010000009.1:0-10052 GCA_048594695.1 Truepera sp.
CAGCGATGCGAGCACGTAGCCTCTATGCCCCAGAGCGTGGTCAAGGCTAAGGCAAACGACGACGAGGCGTTCTACGAGGGCACCCAGCCCGCCGACGTGCGCGAGGTCGGCCCGAAAAACGCTGCCGCGCCCCACACTCGCCGATTCGGAGGCGGTCAAGGAGGCTGCGCCTACACTTACCTCGAGGGCTAGCTCGAGCTTCAGCCATGAAGCGCTGGAGGATGAGTCGCTTTTGGTGAGCGCGGTGACTGGCGATTTTCAGGAGGCTGCCCCTCTGCGTGTGTCCGCAGGAAGTCTGATGAGCGCCAGCGACTTCGCGGCGCAAAGCCGGGTGATGGTACTGGGTCCTTGGTCGGGCAGCGCGTGACTTTCGAAGGCGAGGGCAATTACACGGTCGTGGGCGTGCTCGAGCTGACGCCCAAGCAAGACGAGGAAGACCCGTATGAGGCGTTTGTACCCTGGACCCCGCTCGAGGGTCAGGACGTCACGTACCTGTCCGACCGCGAATTCTCGCGTATCCGCAACCGCGCCTTTTCAGGCTTACAACTTACTGCCTGATCTCACGGCTATGGAAAACATCGAGTAACCCCTTGCCTATGCCGGAGGCGGTCCAAGGGAGTGGCGAAAACGCAGTTACAGGCGCTCGAGCAGGTCGGCTTGGGGGAGCTATTCACGGCACTTCCCGAACCAGCTTTCGGGTGGGCAGCAGCAGCGCGTAACGATCGCCCGGGCGCTCATCAACGAACCGACGCTGCTCTTGGCCGACGAACCCGCCGGAAACCTCAACAGCGAGTCGGGTGAGTCTTGTTTTTGCGCTGTACTCGGCGCAGTATGCCGTCGAGACCTTGCGAAGTATGTGAGTAGGGCTACGCTCTCACGATACAAATGCAAAAGGAAACGTCTGCTACTCGGTTTCAAGTAGCAGACGTTTCCTTGACATCTTCTGACGTGGTGCCGAGAGCGGGACTTGAACCCGCACGCCCGTAAGGGCAACAGATTTTAAGTCTGCAGCGTCTACCGATTCCGCCATCCCGGCGTCTGGCTGAGCACGAACACGTTTTGCTCGCGTCCAATACCAGGCACAGTATAAAGGTGCTCCTCCATAATTGACAAGCGCGAAAAGCGCGTGATACATTGACGTTCTTGGCGCCGTAGCCAAGTGGTAAGGCAGAGGTCTGCAAAACCTCCATCACCGGTTCGAGTCCGGTCGGCGCCTCCAACTTGGTATCCGGTCACTGCGAAGGCGCGTAGCTCAGTGGGAGAGCGCTACACTGACACTGTAGAGGTCGGCAGTTCAATCCTGCCCGCGCCTACCAAACTCAAAATTTCTAAAGTTCGGGTAGGAGCGTAAAACATGAGTGCAGTCTGCACTCATGTGCTGCAGAAGGTGGACTTGGTGTCTGACATGGTGTTCTCCAAACACCCAGAACCTCTACGAACGAACGATCCCGACGACCAGTACCATGATGACCGCGCCGACAGCCAACAAAAAACCTGTCAGCATGAGGCGAGGAAAACGCGAGCGCAGAACGGGCAAAATCGACGCTGCGCAGAGCAGAACGCCAAGCAGAAAAAAGAGTGAGAGGATGAAAAGGACGGGGTCATTCTCGGTAACGGGCGTCGCCATGGTTAGCGCCTAGAATAACGCATGGAAGATGTTGCTCGGTTGGGGCATGTGGAGGCTTTACCTATGGCGTTTCGTGCGAAAGTCCTCGAGCTCGTGGCCCGTGTCCCCCCCGGCAAGGTGGCAACCTATGGGCAGATCGCGCTTTTGGCGGGTCATCCACGGGCAGCGCGGCAAGTCGGAATGGTACTTTACGGCCTTTCCGAAAAAGATGGGCAAGATATCCCCTGGCAGCGTGTGATCAATGCCAGGGGCGGTATCTCGACCTACAAGGTGGGAGCGGGGGAGCTGCAGCGGGCGCTGCTCGAGGCCGAAGGAATCGTTTTTCGCGGTGACGGAACCTGCGACCTCGAGCAGCATCAGGTGAGAATTATTTCCCCCCTGGGGGAATCTTGATGGGGGCGTCGGGTGGAGTAGTCGGATCGTAGCTTTCAGGTACGAGCACCCGTACACCTTTGGGAACGACCTCGGCCTCGAGCGGGGTCTTACCCAGCTCGTCGCCGTCGATCTGCGTCGGGAGTGGCGGACGCGCCTCGATGCGGATCTTTTTGGCCTTGAAGTAGCGCAGGTCGCGGTCGGCTTGGTAGTCGCGGCGCAGGACCTTGTAGGCCAGGCGCAGGTTGGCGCGCAGCCCGACAGACCCGATGGTCACGACGTTTAGGACACCGTCGTGGTGCCAGATGTCGGGGCCGATCGAGATGTTGGCGTTGTCGATACGCCCGATGTTGACGATCATCGCGGTATGCGCCGATACGCGCTGGGTTTTGCCGTCGAGTGTGAGCTGAACGCGGCTGCGCCGCAGCCTGAGACTTTCCTTAAGGCCGACCATCACATAGGCTAGGAAGCCGAAGCGGCGCTTTAGGCCGCGCGGGGACTGTTCGATGACGCGCGCGTCAAAGCCCGCACCCGTGATGAGGGCAAAATAGCGGTCCTCTTGCGGCAAATAGCCCACATCGAGATCGACGATTTTGGAAGGCGTATCGAAAAGCAGCTCGAGCGCTTCCTCCAAATCCTTGGGGATCGAGAGCGCAAGCGCTGTTTGACTCGCTGTGCCCGAGGGCAGTTGTGCCAGTGGAATCTTGTTGCCGCTGCGGATAAGACCCGTCATGGCTTCGACGACAGTGCCGTCCCCGCCTGAGGTGAGAATGATATCGAAGCCTTCGTCGGCAGCTTCCCGCGCCCATTTCTCGGCGTCGCCGTCGCCCTCGGTACGACGGATTTCGACCTTGACATTTGCCCGCTCGGCACGGTCTTCGATCATCTGGGTTACTTGGTCCGGGTCCTGCTGGCCCGATACCGGATTCATGATGACGAGTACGTTTGTGTAGTTTGACACGTCGTTTCGGTCCTCCTGACAACGGCACCTTATAATGGCCTGATGTCGCAGTCATTTTATAACGATGATTCTGAAGTTTATGCAACTGAGAGTTCGCTCGAGGTGACGCTTACCCAAAAGCTTATCCAAGCCTCTAGCCCCTCGGGTACCGAGTCGCCTGCTGCCGAAGTATTGCGCGACGCGTTTCGTGAGTATGGATTTGATGAGGCCTATGTAGATGAGGCGGGTAACGCGGTCGGTGTCCTGCGCTGCGGTGCGGGGGAGGGGCGTACGGTCATGCTGAACGGGCACATCGACACTGTGCCGCTAGGCAACGAGCGCGACTGGGCGCACCCGCCCCTCTCGGGTGCGCTCGCCGATGGGCGGTTGTGGGGGCGCGGAGCCTGTGACATGAAGGGTGCGCTCGCTTGCATGCTCACGGCAGTTCTCGACGTCAAAGACGCGCTTGACGGCACCGTCATCATCACAGGCGTGGTGCAGGAGGAGGTGGGTGGTCTCGGGGCGCGCTACGTGAGCGAGACACTCCGCTCGGACGTTGTCATCCTTGGGGAGCCGAGCAAGCTTAAGCTCATGCTCGGACACCGGGGCCGGGTCGAGGTCGAGGTCGGGGTGCCGGGCAAGATCGCGCACGCCGCCAAAAACGAACTGGGGGAAAACGCGCTTTACCGCGCTGCGGACTTTCTGACCAAGGTGCAGCGTCTCGAGTTGCCCCAGGGCGGACCTTTGGGCGGTTCTTCGATTACCCCGACCACGCTTTTGTCGCATCCGCAAAACGGCAAAAATGTCGTGCCGGGGTGGGCCGATTTGACGCTCGACTATCGCAACATCAGCGGTGACGAGCCCGAGGCGATTCTGGCGCGACTGCAGACGATCGATCCCGGTGCGACGCTTACAGTCCCGCTCGAGGAAGCTGTGAGTGAAAACGGGGAGATCAGGGCGAGTTTTCCCCGTATCGTGCCTGTTTACGAAGCCGACGCGAGCCACCCGGACGTAGAGACGGCGCGGCAGGCACTCCGCGAAGCGCTCGGGACTGAAGGCGTGACCTTCGCTGAAGATTACTGGTGGTTCGGCACCGACGCGCCGCACCTTGCGAAAACGACCGGGGGTGGCGTAGTTATAGGCTTCGGGCCGGGGGAAGAAGAGCTGGCGCACACCACGCGGGAGAGCGTGCCTGTCGAGCACCTGCGGCTGGCGCGGCTGGGCTACGGCGCGCTGCTGCGGGCCTACCTGGGACGCCCGGCAGACGCTGCCCGCACACTGTGAAAGGGGAGACCCTCCTGCTGAACGGCGACCGCTGGACTGTGGTCGATATCGCTCCGGCAGAGCCGTTAGCCGAGATGGTCGCAACCATTCTCGAGGAGGAGGCGTTTACTGTCGTGGTGCGCCTCGCCGCCGGGTTTGGTGATGTGCTCACGCATCTTGGGGGCGTTTCCAGCGAGACGACGCTGGTGCTCGTGCCCGAAGCGGAGGCCGACGCAGCCCTGGCCCTGATCGCCGAGACTGTCACCGATTACGAGGGTGACGAGCTCGAGGCGCTGCTCGCAGAAATGGGGGCGGAAACGGGCGACGAGAGGCTCGAGCCGGGACAGGACGACGAGGACCGCTAGTGCCCGTGACCGTTTCCAAACGTCAAGGCTTGACCCCCATCCACGGTGCCTGGCTGAGCCTGGGGCTGGCTCTCGTGGTTTTGCTGCTCAAGGCGGCAGCCTACTTTCTGAGCGGCTCGGTCGCTCTTCTCTCGGACGCGGCGGAGTCGCTCGTCAACGTCGCGGCGGCTCTCGCCGTCATGATTTCCCTGCGGATCGCGCAGCAGCCGCCCGACTACGAGCATCCCTACGGGCACCGCAAGGCCGAGTACCTCTCGAGCGCCTTCGAGGGGTCGCTGATTCTGGTGGCGGCGGGCGCGA
This sequence comes from Truepera sp., assembly GCA_048594695.1. Classification (GTDB taxonomy): domain Bacteria; phylum Deinococcota; class Deinococci; order Deinococcales; family Trueperaceae; genus Truepera. The sequence goes on from JBMDWS010000009.1 coordinate 4,868, forward strand.
TCATTGTTTCCGCCGGGACGCGTCTCTTTCACCCGGAGCCGCTCGAGGCACCCTTGATCGGCGTGGCGGTCGCCCTCCTCGCTACGCTCTGCAACGGCTTCGGAGCACTCTATCTGGGGAGGCTGGCGCGCCGCACGGGGTCGGCCGCGCTGGCCTCGAATTCACGCCATATCTGGACCGATGTCTGGACCTCGGTCGGGGTCGTACTGGCGGTGCTCCTCGTCAGCCTGACCGGCTGGCTGCGGCTCGATCCGATCATCGCCATGCTGGTCGGCCTCAATATCGTGCGGGAGGGCTGGCGCGTTCTTTCGGACGCATTTTCGGACCTGCTCGACGCTCGCCTGCCCGAGAGCGAAGAAGGGATCATCCTTCAAGTTCTGAATGACACGCCTCAGGTCGAGGGTTACCACCGTCTGCGCTCACGTCGTTCGGGTACGGCCCGCTTCGCGGAGATGGACGTTTTCGTGGACCCGGCTATGACGGTGGGCGAGGCACACGACCTCATCAGCCGCCTCGAGACCCGGCTTCAGGGGCCGCTGCCTGGCCTCATCACGACAATCCACGTCGAGCCGCTCGAGGTCGGTATTCGCGAGGGCCAACGTTCACCCCGAGAAGAGTACAGCTGAAAGCTCAGGCTAGCGTCTCGATACGTGGGGGCTCGCTGCGTCGTAAAAGCGCAGCGGTGCGTCTTTCCAGACCCCTGCGTAGTCGATGCCGATGCGGGTCGTCGTGATGACTGTTTCGGGGGGCATTCCGGGCTCGAGCGTCAGGGGGTGCTGCGTCAGCTCGTGGGCATTGTGGGCGCGGGTGAGGCCGAGCGCGCGCGTCAGCTTACCGGGACCGTCGGTCGTGCGCGTAATGTTCGCCAGCGGCTCGGCGGCGCGGATCAGGACCGCCTGCGCGTCGCCCTCGTTGCCTGTAACGACGTTGAACATCTCGTACATGCCGTAGATCAGGTAGATGTAGGCACGCCCGGCGGGGCCGAACATCACCTCGGTACGCGCTGTGCGCCCCTTTGCAGCGTGGCAGGCGAGGTCGTGGACGCCGACGTAGGCCTCCGTTTCGACAATGCGAACGCGCTTATCCTCAAAGACGAGGGTCATCCCCAGCAGTGCCCGGGCAACGGTCTCGGCGTCCTTTGCATAGAACGAAATGGGCAGAACCATCCCTGGACTCTACCGCCTTGATAAGATGTTCACATGAAGATCGGCGTACTGCTCTACAACGAGGTGTCCGAACTCGAGGCCTTCGGTTTCTACAGCGTCCTGGCTGAGGCGCGGGCAGGATTGCCGGAAGACACGCTCGACCTTTTCACCGTCGCCCGTTCGCGTATGTCGGTGCAGACGCGGGGCGGCCTCGTCGTGACGCCGCACTGGGCTTTTATGAGTGCCCCCGAGCCCGACATTCTCGTGGTGCCCGGAGGGCAGACCCAGACCGTCAGGCGTGACCGCACGGTGACGGGTTACCTCGAGGCGCACGCGCCGCGTGTCGAGACCTGCGTGGCCCTCGGGACCGGCGCGTTTCTTCTGGGCGAAATCGGGCTGGTGCGCGATATGGACACAGCCTCACTCGGCGAACAGAGTGACACCCTGCGAGACTTCGAGGCTGGGGATGTGCACGATGCGCCGCTCCTTAAAAACGACAACGGGCGCTGGTTCGCCGGAAACGGTCCAGCGGCGGTGAGTGCAGGCCTCGAGCTGACCCGAACCCTCTTTGGGGACGAGCTGGCGGCGCGTGTGAAGGCGCGGCTCGAGCTACCCTAAACCGATTCTTTGAGGGGCGGGACGAAGCTCGAGATGTCGTGACTATCGGCGGCACCGGGTTGCAGCTCGCCATCCATTCCAAGAAAAACAAATGTGCAAGGACGACTGGACTGCTGCTGCTCGCTCTCGCAATCGGTGAGTAACCGGGTTATCTTCTGAACGAGGGTTCGGTAGCCTGAGGGTGTCAAGGTTATCGTGCGAGCCTGATAGTGGGCGGGTCGTGGTTCGGGAGACTCGGTGTAAGCTTTGGTTTCACACTCGACGTCGACTTCACGGGAAAAGACGTAATGATCGTAATCGGGATCGCTGTCACTGTTTAGACGGTTGGAACGCTCGTAAGCAGCAAGAAAGTGGTTTTCGATAGTCGCCAGCTCTCTTGCTACTTTGTTGTCCGGGTTGCCGGGCGGAAGAACACCTCTATGTACCTTAAAATGTTCTGCGGTCAACTGATAGAGCACTTTGCCGTTTTTCCGCCCAACCTCTTGGAGTAAGCCTAGCTCGAGGTGCCTCTGCACATGATGATGCACGAGGTTTGCGGGCTTACCGAGTTTTTGGGCAGCTTCGCTCGGTGAGGTCGGCTGAAAGAACTGACTCAGAAACCCGACTTCTTGAACGGCTTTGGCCTGCGCTTCGGTGGTGAGGATGCGTTCTTTGTCCATGCGCCAGTATCGTCCGGAGCGTTTTCAGTTCTCTACACATCCGGCTGAAAGTCAGCGCAGGGGGATGACCTCGAGCGCGTCCCCCTCAGCAATGTCTGTGTGCGGCGGGACGACCGCGAGCGCATCTGCAAGGAGCAGCGAGCGTAGCACGCCCGAACTCTGGTTGCCGGTACTGCCAGCGTGGTAGCGCCCGTCGGCACCCATCATTAGTGTGGTGCGGGCGAACGTTTCCTTGAACCCCGAATGCTTGAAGGAGGTCGCGGCGAGGGCAGGCAAACGCGTGTAGTAGGGAAGCGTCTCATGACTGCCAAGTGCCCTCTGCAGAAAAGCCCTGCCCAGTAGCTCAAACACGACGAGGCTCGAGACCGGGTTTCCCGGCAGACCCAGCACGGGTAAGTCGCCGTATGACCCGAACAGGACCGGACCCCCCGGTTTCATAGCGACTTTCCAAAAATGCACTTGCCCCTTGTCGAACAGCAGGTCTCGCACGAAGTCGTAACGGCCCATAGAAACCCCGCCCGAAGTCAGGAGCAGGTCGAGTGAGAGGTCTTTTAGACTGGCCTCGAGCTTTTCGATGTCGTCCCGTACGTTGGGTAGGGGCACGGCTTCACCCCCGGCCTGCGCGACGAGCGCGGCGAGAGCGTAGGCGTTCGAGTTGTAGACCTGCCCGTCCCGAATGGGCTCGCCCGGCTCGACGATTTCATCACCCGTTGCCAGAATGCCGACTCGAGGCTGCCGCGCTGCAGGGACCTCCGCATAGCCCATCATTGCAGCGACGCCTATAGCAGGAGCTGTCATCCTGGTGCCTTGTCGAAGGTAGATCTCACCCCGCTGCAAGTCTTGCGCTCGGGGTCGTACATCCCCCGGATTTGCAGGACGGCGCAAGCTAACCGTATAGCCCCCGACCTCCGCAAATTCGACGCCGATGATGGCGTCGGCTCCGGCAGGTAACGTTGCGCCGGTGTAGATACCGACGGCTTCGCCTGCGCCGATCTCGCCGGAGAAGGTAGTGCCCGCCGGAATATCCCCGACAAGTTTTAGGACTACAGGCGTTTCTGGTGTGGCTGAGGTGGTGTCCGCCGCCCGGCAGGCGTAGCCGTCGAGGGCCGAGTTATCGCTGCTCGGGTGATCGACGTGGCTCGTCAGGTCGCGGGTGAGGGTGCGCCCAAGGGCGGCGTGCAGCATGACCTTTTCTTCACTCAAAGGCTGCGCTTGGGCTGCGATTCGGGCGATGGCCTCGGCCACGGGAAGCTGGGTTGGATAGGACGTTTGGGCGGTTAGGTCACGGGCGCGGGACATAGCTTCAAGGTAGCACTCGAGGCTACTGAACTCGGTGTACAAAGGGAGTCGTGGCGTTTCTGTGCGCCTTCGCATGATAAACTCTGGCCTAGTCAAAACCTGTAGTCGCCTGCGGGCGCTTGGTGGAAACCGATAGAAGAAAGAGGACGGTATGACCACGCTAAACTTCAAGCAGATCAAGGTGCCGGAAGGCGACCCCATCACGATTCGAGACGGTGTTTTGCAGGTGTCCGAGCGGCCTATCGTAGCCTTTATCGAGGGCGACGGGACTGGTCCCGACATTTGGGCGGCCTCGCAACGCGTCCTCGACGAAGCGGTGCGTAAGGCTTATGGCGGCAAGCGTGAGATCGCCTGGATGGAGGTCTACGCCGGGGATAAGGCCAACGATGTCTACGGTGAGGTCGTCTGGCTCCCGGACGAAACAGTAGACGCCCTCGCCGAATATCTCGTGGGCATCAAGGGTCCGCTGACGACGCCGGTTGGCGGTGGGATCCGTTCGATCAACGTGGCGCTGCGGCAGCGGCTCGATCTTTACGCCTGTTTGCGCCCGGTACAGTACTTCGATGGGGTGCCGAGTCCGGTCAAGAATCCCGAACAGGTCGATATGACGATCTTCAGGGAAAACACCGAGGATATCTACGCCGGGATCGAATACCGCGAGGGTACAGACGAGGCCAAGCGCTTTCTCGAGCTTTTCCGCGAAGCGTTCCCCGACTCGTACAAAAAGATTCGCTTTCCCGAAACCTCGGGTATCGGTATCAAGCCGGTTTCCAAAGAGGGTACCGAGCGCTTGGTCCGCGCCGCGCTGAACTATGCCATTCAGAATAACCGCGACTCCGTGACGCTCGTACATAAGGGCAACATCATGAAGTTTACCGAGGGCGCGTTTCGCGACTGGGGCTACGCACTGGCCAAAAACGAATTCGGCGCGACCGAACTTGATGGGGGGCCTTGGCTAACTTTCGAGAACCCCGACACAGGTAAGACCATCACCGTCAAAGATGTAATCGCCGACGCTATGCTGCAGCAGATTCTTACCCGCCCTGCGGAGTATGACGTGCTTGCGACACTGAACCTGAACGGGGACTACATCTCCGACGCGCTCGCCGCGCAGGTCGGGGGCATCGGTATCGCGCCGGGGGCGAACATCAACTACACCACCGGGCACGCTGTTTTCGAGGCGACGCATGGGACGGCGCCCAAGTATGCGGGGCAGGATAAGGTCAATCCGGCCTCGGTTATTCTCTCTGGTGAGATGATGCTGCGGCACATGGGTTGGCCCGAAGCGGCTGACTTAGTCGTTGCCGGGATGAATAAAACTATCGGGCAGAGGCGCGTGACCTATGACTTCCACCGTCAGATGGAAGGCGCGACGCTGCTAAAATGCAGCGAGTTCGGGCAGGCAATTATCGAGAATATGTAAGTCGGGTGCTGGACGAGGCGGCGCGGGGCTCTACTAGTAGA
>JBMDWS010000090.1:0-17797 GCA_048594695.1 Truepera sp.
GAGTATCCCCCCGCCACATCGTCCCGCACCACCTGACCGCCACGCAGCACGATGGTGCGGCGGCGCAGCTCGTCTACGAGCTCCTTGGCGTGCGTGGCGACGATAATCGTCGTGCCCCGGATGTTGATGTCGCTTAACAGCTCCATAATCTCCCAGCCCGTGTCCGGGTCGAGGTTGCCAGTCGGTTCGTCGCAAAGTAGGAGCGGCGGGTTGGTAACCATGGCGCGGGCGATGGCAACGCGTTGCTGCTCGCCTAGAGACAGCTCGACCGGATACGCTTTGCGTTTATGGGCGAGTGCCACCTGCCGCAGCGCCACGAGGGCGCGGTGCTCCAGGTTCCCCCGCTCGCCCGTGGCCCGCAGCGCGAACACGAGGTTGTCGATCGCGTTTAGGTTCGGCAGCAGACGGTGATTCTGAAAGACCATGCCGATACGTCGGCGCAGGTGCGGTAGGCGGTTGCTGCGCAACTGACTGAGGTCCTGACCCAGGATGTGCACGCTGCCCTCAGTCGGGGTGATGCGGCGCAGGATGAGCGACAAAAGGGTGGATTTGCCCGCTCCGGAATGCCCGGTAATATAGAGAAATTCACCCTTCTGAATGAGAAAATCGACGTTTTTGAGGGCGTGGGTATGTGTGCGCGGGTAGGTCTTGGTGACGTGGCGAAACTCGATCACGAGATATCTAGTCTACCGCGTTTAGCTGTAGCTCGAGAGCGTCTCTAGAAGGACCCTGACCGCGTCGTCCCGCTCGATGCTGTAGGCAACTTGCACGTTGGGAGGCTTGTTGTCCCGGGCGAGCCGCCCGCGTTCATCGACGACTGTCATTCCCCTTGTGTGTTCACCGCGCAGCTCGACCTCGACGTGGCGCGGCTCCGTCCGGATCAGGTCCGGGTGTGTGACCGCTAGAACCGCGCAGGGATCGTGCAGAGGGCTTTCGTTGTGACCGAAAAAGGCTTCGGCGTAGGCTTGGCTGTAAAAACCCAGTAGGTCGGCAGCAAGGTTCGCAGCCGGGTTGCCGAGAGCCTGTATCTGCGCTACATCTTCGTCGTAGAGCATGTACTGATGGGTGAGGTTGAGGCCGCACATGATGACTCGTGCCCCGCTCGAGAAGACCACCTGCGCGGCCTCCGGGTCGGCCCAGATGTTGAATTCGGCGGTCGGCGTGCGGTTCCCAAAGCTTGCGCTCCCGCCCATGACCGAAATGCCTGCTACTCTCGCTGCCAGGTCCGGCGCTTCACGCAGGGCGAGGGCCACGTTGGTGAGCGGTCCCACGGCAACGAGCCAGACCCCTTCGTGCTCTCTTACCGTGTCGATGATAAAGCGCACGGCGTCGGTGCCTGCTACCTCGCGCGTGAGCGGGGGAAGGACAGGGCCGCCAAGACCCGATTCGCCGTGAATGTCAGGTGCGTGCTGCGCTTCTGCCACGAGCGGGCGCTCGGCTCCCGCGTACACGGGCAGCTCGAGCCCGGCGATCTGGGTAATGATCAGCGCGTTTCGAGTGGTGGCCCTCAGGGGCGCGTTGCCGCTCACGGTGGTAATGCCCAAAATCTCGCAGTGCTTGGCGGCTAGTAGGATAGCGAGGGCGTCGTCGTGGCCGGGGTCGCAGTCGAGGATAATTGCAGGTTGGGGCATGAGGGCATTATAGAGGTAAGCTTGGGCCGTGTTCTGGACACTCCTTCTGTTTCTTTTGGCGATCTTTCTGGAGTACGAGGCGAAGCGTCCTTTTCTGGCCAGCTACTGGGGGAAATGTATGGCGCGTCTTTTGCAGGGGTGCGCCCTTGGAGAGAACCTCTGGGAGGTCCCGGAACTGCCTGCCGTGGGATTTCGCGCGGCGGCGCAGACCTGGGGCGAGACCGTACTGATCGTACCCAATCTGCTGCAAAGCCCGGAGGTTACGTCCATTCTGACGCATGAGCAGCGTCATGTTGAGCAGTACTGTCGCCTCACGAGCCTCGGATTCTGGGGACTCTATCTGCTGCAGTGGCTCGGGGGGCTGCTACGTTACCGAAACGCCTTTCGTGCGTACTGGAACATGCCGCTCGAGGCCGAGGCGCGGGCAGCCGCTCAGGGCGCAACCACGAACCTGTAAGGCGTCGCCATATCCCTTAGCTGAATGTTTTTTAGCCTGAGGTGAGGAGGCCAACATGAAAGACGCTATGCTGAGCGGTCGCGTCGCGTTCATTACGGGGGGCGGCTCGGGAATTGGCGCGGCGGCGGGAAAAAAGCTCGCCTCGGAGGGGGCTAAAGTTGTACTCGTCAGCCGGACGAAAGACGAGCTCGATGAGGTGGTGCGGGAGATCGAGGAGACTGGTGGCACGGCCCTAGCGCTCGAGGCCGATGTCAGCGATGGTAAAGGGCTGAAGTCGGCAATCGATGAAACAGTTTCGAGGTTTGGAAAGCTCGATATTGTCTTCGCCAACGCGGGGATCAACGGTACCTGGGCAGGCATCGAAGACTTGAGCGAAGATGAATTTCGTAAAACCGTAGACATCAATCTCGTGGGCACATTTTTGACCATAAAAGAGGCTGTGCCGCATCTCAAAAAGCAGGGCGGTTCGGTGATCGTTACGGCGTCGGTCAACGGGACCCGCATGTTCTCGAATTCGGGGGCGTCTGCCTACGCTAGCACCAAGGCGGCGCAGGTGGCGCTGACCAAGATGCTGTCGCTCGAGCTCGCACCGCAAAAAATTCGCGTGAACGTCATCTGTCCTGGCGCGATCGACACCGAGATTTCCGACAATACCGAAACGAAAAATGCAGGCGTAGGTTTTCCCGTCGAGTTTCCCGAAGGTATGGTGCCTCTCACGGACGGGAAGCCGGGTACGTCTGAGCAGGTCGCCGACCTCGTGTTTTTCCTGGCGTCGGATCTCTCTAGCCACATCACCGGCACCGAAATCTGGATCGACGGCGCACAGTCGCTTTTACAGGGGTAACCATGAAAACACAGGGAAGTTCCAAAACGCAGGCGTTCATGGACGGGTTGAGAACCCTGGAAGAGGGTGGGAACCCAGAGGCCCTGGTTGCTCTTTTTGCCGATGGGGCAACGCTCGAGCGCCTCACACACAAGACGTATGAAGGTAAAGAGGGCGCGGAAGACTTTTGGCGCGCTTACCTCTCGCCCTTCGCCGATATCGCAACCGAGTTCTATAACGTCACGGAAGATGCCGATGGGGCCGTACTCGAATGGGTCTCGCGGGGCCACCTAACGGGTGGGCGACCCATCGAATACCGGGGCTCGAGCTCGATCAGCTATACAGGGGAAAAAATCGATACTTTTCGTACCTACTACGATTCGGCAGCGTTTCTCGTCGAAGGTACACCGAGCTGACGCCTCAACACAAAAGACGAGGGCTGGCCCTCGTCTTTTGAAGGTTCCTTCTCGAAGGTCTACCGAGGATCGTAGAGCTGCTGCGCGCCAGCCGTTTGGAGGGTCTCGACGGCTTCGGCGACTTTGCGAGTTTCGAGGAACAGGAGCTTGCCGCCCTGTTCGGCCGCAAGACGGAACGGTTCACCGGCCTCACCCATGTTGTCGATTTTGTCTAGCACGTTGCTGTTGCTGGCGAAAGCGGTGCCAAGTAGAGGAGCCGCACCCTGCGTTCCCGTGCCCCCGCCCCCCAGCAACCCTCCTGCTGCTGCGAGAGGTGGAAGAGGTACAGCATCTTCCGCTTCGCCGACGCCAGAGGCGCGGTCGCCCTCTCGACCCGCTTCGACTGAAACGATGTCGTCCCCGAGCCCGGCCTTTTCGAGCGCGTCTATAGCCCGCTCGAGCGCTGCTTCGTCATCGAATATCGCTGCTACGGTTGCCACGAGACCCCCTTTACGCTTCTTTATTTGCTTCTATGCACCTTTTGCTTGGCGTGTTTACGCGTTGCTTTGCCGCGAGGACAGATCTCTCAGGGCTTCTTCGACCTCGCCACGCTGCCGAGCAACGAGGGTTTTGACGTCGCTTGGCAGCTCGCGCCCCAAAACGTCGTCGTAGTTGTCGAGGGCGGCTTTTTCGCCACGCTCGCTCTCCCGGATAACAGCTTCGTCGCCTTTGCCGGTGACGGCGTCGCGGACGTTAAGCCAGGCACGGTGCAAAGCTGCGCCCGCGCTCCCGCTTTCCTTGGGATCGCCGCCGAGACGCTCGACCTCGGCCTCGAGTTCTTGGCGAAACTTGGCGCGCTGCTGCCCGCGCTGCGTGAGCAACGCTTTCAGCTCTGCACTGTCACTTTCTTCAGCGGCCTCGCGGTAGCCTTTTTCGCCGTCGATAGCGGTGCCGATAAGGAAGTTGAGTGCTTTAATGGTCTCGTCGTTGTCTCTTCTAGCGTCGTTCGTACCCACATTGTCGGTCACAGTCTGCCTCCTAGCAGGGGCACATCCGGTTCTGGCGATCCGGCTCTAACGCCTTGGTTTTATTTTGGGCTTCGTCGCCCAGGCCAAAACGGTGTGCCTGAGGGCATCGAAGGAGCAGGGCAGACTCCAGAGAATCTGCCTCATACACCCTGTCTTTTGCCTTATGAAAAGGGTAGCTCGAGGCGTAAAAGTTAACTTGCGCCCTGCCGACAAACTATTTGTAACGCTTCCTACCGTTGCGTGGACAGATCCTGGCCTGCCTCCCGGATGACCTCGCGCAGCAAGACGTCCGGGTTGACGTCCACACTGCGTCTAAACGAGGTGCAGAGCGAGAGCACGTCGCGCGCGAGAAGGTCGCGCGCGTGCCTGTTCTCTGCAACGTCGACCATCTGCGGCACGTCGATAATGATGACTTTGCCCTGCCACCAGAGCAAATTATAGGCCGAGTAGTCGCCGTGAATCTTGCCGAGTCGCAGGAGTGCCTTGAGAAGGGCTACGCTCTGCGCGAAAGCGTCACGCGCTTCCTCGGGGCTCAGGCGAACGTCCGAGAGGCGCGGCGCGGCAGCGTCCTCGTCGCCGATAAATTCCATCAGCACGACGCGCCCCGCCTTGGCGCAGTCGTCGGCCCCAGGCCCGACGAGCGGCTTCGGCACGGGTAAACCCGCCTCGAGAAGCGTCCAGAGTTGCATGTATTCGTGCATGACCCAGAGGGATTGCTGGGCGCTGACCCCGGTTTTGCTGCGCTGGTCGATGGCTTTTTTGACACGGGCGTCGCCGACAAAGCGGCCGTCTCGGTAGATCGAATCGTTTTTGAAGCTTCTCACCGCAGCGTCGCGGTAAAGCTTCGCGGCCCCGAGGCCGCTTGGGCCACGGGTCAGGTAGACCGTAGCCTCTTTCCCGCTTTTGAGTTCGCCAATGAGTTCGTCGACGAGACCGAGTTCGAAAAGGTGATTCAGCCCAGCGTCGTCGAAGCCGCCCGTTTTGCTACGCAATTCGCGGACCGAGCGGCGGCCCTTGGGTTTGCGGCGATCTTTACGTTTGGAGAAAGATTCATCACTGCTGGACAGGTCGTTGTAACGCTTCAAAAGCCCTCCATCGGGTCGCTTGGTAGGTGCAACGTAAGTCTATAAGACGTAACGTGTGCTTGAGGGGTTGGCGACCTCGAGCGGACTATAGGCTGAAGTGCTTTGGAGCGCTTAGCGGTGAAGCTCGAGGTGCGTGGTCGGACGCGGGTTATAGGTCATACGCCACCTCCTGAGTGTTGCAGTCGTGGGTGAAGCCTCTAAAAGTATGCAGGTTGTTGCTGCGTTTGTCAAATTCCGGCGTTGACGTGACAGTATACCTTCGATTCCTGCGCGCGAGACGAACAATTGTTGACAGTTTGTAAAGATTTTGCCTTACTTCTTGCAAAGGGCTCGTTTCCCTGAGCCGCGTGTTACTATTTTCCATGCAGCCTGCTCCGCACCCTTCAAGTGGCGTACCGGAGATCTTCGGAGATTACCCGATTCGGGGCTTCGATGAAGCGTTCGCCGCACCCCGTACCCCGAGATCTCCCTACACCACCGTCGTCGACGGCTACGGCATGTACAGTCCCGCCGAATTCAAGCGGCGGCGAGCACTCATCGAATTGACGCTGCGCCAGCAGGGGATCACCTTTACCGTTTATGGCGACGCCCAGGGTACAGAGCGCGCTTTCCCTTTCGATCCTTTCCCCCGGGTCATCTCGGCGAGCGAGTGGGCGCACCTCGAGCGGGGCCTGCTGCAGCGGGTCCGGGCGCTCAACTTATTTTTGGAAGACATCTATCACGAAGCTGACATTCTGAACGACGAGATCATCCCGCGTGAGCTGGTGACAAACAATCCCAACTACCGCGAGCAGATGAAGGGTGTGTCGCTGGCTTTTGGGGCGTACACCCACGTCGTCGGCTGCGACCTGATTCGGGACGGAGAGGGTACGTTCCGGGTGCTCGAGGACAACCTGCGCAGCCCCAGTGGCGTGTCGTATATGCTCGCCAACCGCCAGGTCATGGCGCGCTCGTTTCCCAAGCTGATGATGCGGCAGCGCGTCCGGCCCATCTCGCACTACACGACGGTGCTTTTTGAAACGCTGCAGAGCCTGTCCCCGCGTGACGGCTCGGACATTACCATCGTCGTGCTGACGCCGGGGCAGTACAACAGCGCTTACTTCGAGCACGCCTACCTGGCGCAGCAGATGGGCGTCGAACTCGTCGAGGGGCGTGACCTGTTCGTCGCCGACAACCGCGTGTGGATGCGAACCACTCGCGGCAAGCAACAGGTCGACGTGATCTACCGCCGCATCGACGACGACTTTCTCGATCCGCGCACCTTCCGCCGCGACTCGTCGCTCGGCGTGCCGGGCCTGATGGACGTGTACCGGGCGGGCCGTGTGGCGCTTGCCAACGCGGTTGGCACCGGCGTTGCCGATGACAAGGCGATGTACGCCTATGTGCCACAGATGATCCGCTTTTATCTGGGTGAAGAGCCGCTCATCCCCAACGTCGAAACGCACCTCTGTGGTAAGCCCGAGACGCTCGAGTACGTGTGCGAAAACGCCGACAAGCTCGTAATCAAGGAGGTCGGCGGGGCGGGTGGCTACGGGATGCTGGTTGGTTCCGAAGCCGACGAGGAGGCGCGCCGCACCTACCTCGAGGGGGTCCGCGCTAACCCGCGCAACTACATCGCGCAGCCCATCATTCAGCTTTCCAGTCATCCTACCTACTACGCTGATACGGGCGCGTTCGAGCCCTGTCACGTCGACCTGCGGCCTTATATCCTCTTCGGAGAAACACCCGCGGTGATGCCCGGCGGTCTGACGCGGGTGGCCTTGAAGCGCGGCTCGCTAGTGGTCAACTCCTCGCAAGGGGGCGGTTCGAAAGATACCTGGGTGCTCGAGGACGAGACGCCCGAGGACAAGCGTGCTTAGCCGCCTCGCGGAAAACCTCTTCTGGATGGGTCGCTACGTCGAGCGGGCCGAGAATACCGCGCGGTTGCTCGACGTGAACTACCACGCGATGGTCGAGATGCCCAACCTCTCCAAGGGAATTTTGACCGAGCAGTGGGCACCGCTCCTGACTATCACTGGCGACCCCGAGAGCTTTCGCAGCCACTATGAGCGGGCCGACCGTAACAGCGTGCCGGAGTGGCTGACTAATCACCCGAACAACCCGAGCAGCATCCGCGCCAGCCTGACGATGGCCCGCGAAAACGCTCGTACGCTGCGCGACCGAATCTCGACGGAGATGTGGCAGTCTCTAAACCGCGCTTACCTGAACCTCTGTACTGAGCCCGACGAGCACCTGTCGCTCCACGCCTACTGCGAGGCTGTGCGCGAGGCAACGGCACTGTTTTTCGGCCTGGCCGAATCGACGTTGCCCCGTGACCTTGGCTGGTTTCTCCTGCGCGTCGGGCGGCACCTCGAGCGCTCCGACAACGTCTTGCGCGTTTTGCAGGTGCGCTACCGCCAGTATCAGGGCAATGAGCCTGTTGCGCGCGGCGTCGAAACGCACCGGGCGACGGCTCTGCTCAAGTCCATGAGCGCCTATGAGGCGTTTCGCAAAAGCCATCATAGTGCTCTCGAGCCGCGCCTCATCGCCGCATTCTTGCTGCTCGACCCGCACTTTCCGCGTTCGCTGCGGTACAGTGTTGGGCGGGTTTTCGAGTGCCTTCAGGAGATCGACGCTCAAAACCCGGGGGTCTCTTCCGAGCCGTTAAGGCTTTCAGGCTGGTTGAACGCCCAACTCGTCTATATGCGCGGAGCCGAGCAGGTGATCGATCTTGAAGATCCGAGCCTCGAGGCGCTTCTTGGCGAGCTTGCGGGCATTTCGGTGGCGATTACCCGAGCGTACTTCGAGAACCGCCCGGAACTGACGCCGCAGAGGCAAAGCCAGTACCAGCAGGGTTTTGGCCCCACGCCCTCGCGGATTCAGCGACAGTCCCAGCGCCAAGGTCGGGCGCAGAGCCAGAGTCAACGCCAGAGCCAGTCCGGTGGCTCGGAGCAGAGCCAGTCGCAGAGCCAGGAGGCGGCGCTCGAGGACGTGCTCACGCACGGCTTGCGGCAAAACGGCTAAAAACTTCAACTTAACGTTTTGGGAGTCACGATGAAGGTTCGAGTTGGGTGTGAACTAGTCTACACGTCGGAATATGAGACGCCGATGATGAGTATTATCCGGGCGCGCCCCGAAAGCCGCTATCACAAGGTGCTCGAGGAGCACCGCTCCACCGAGCCCGATGACGGCTTTAGTACGTACACCGACCTCTTCGGTAATGAGGTCTGGCGTGACACAATTGGGCCGGGTAGCCTGAAGCTGCGGCACGACGTGGTGGCCGAGGTGCCTGCTGAACCGGATCCGGTTTTGCCAGGGCTGCTTGCCACACCCGTTTCTGCTCTGCCTGACGACGTGATGCTCTACACGTTGCCAAGCCGTTACTGTCAGCTCGAGTACTTCATGGACGACGCCTGGAAGCTGTTCGGGCATATTCGTGGCGGCTGGGAACAGGTGCAGGCGATCTGCGACTGGCTGCACGAAAATATTCGCTATGAAGCGGGAAGCACCCCAGCGACAAGTTCGTACGAGGCCTATCAGGATCGCCACGGCGTATGCCGCGACTTTGCGCATCTGGGGGTGGTGTTCTGCCGCGCCCTGAATATTCCGGCACGCTTTGTCGCCGGCTATCTGCCTGACATCGACGTGCCGCCCGATTGGCGACCGATGGATTTTCACGCGTGGTTCGAGGCCTACTTGGACGGCGAGTGGCGCACCTTCGACGCGCGCCATAATCGCCCGCGCATCGGGCGCGTGCTTATCGCCTACGGCCGCGACGCGGTAGACGCCGCCTTTTCCACGGTCTACGGGGGTGCCAGGCTGACCCATATGAAAGTCTGGGCCGACGAAGTGCCAGACGACTTCCGCCTGCCCCAAACCTAGGCGAACCCATGACGATCGATATCTCTGTCTCCGAGTCGTCCTTTGTTGCACGCCCCGTTCTGGACCGCAAGACGATTCGCTGGGCCGAAGTACGCCGGCTCGAGCAAACCCTGACTCAGGTATTTCGCTACGATTACCCCGGCCCTATCGAGGATCTGACGCATCAGCTCATGGTCAAGCCGCGCCACGCCTACGGCGCTCAGGCGCTGCAGGGGTTCGACCGCGCCGTGTCGCCGCCCCTGGACTTCGCCGAACGGACCGACGCCTTTGGCAATACTATCCTCGAGATTCGGGCCGAGCGCATCGGTGAGCAGCTTGCCTTCGCGTTCCGGAGCAGCGTGACGCTCCTAGCGGGAGCAGCGCCGGTTTGGGTCGCTGCTGAAGAGGTCAGGCCTTACTACGCGCCAACGCGGCTGACCGGGGTCGACGCGCACATGACCGGAGTCGCGCTCGAGTTGCGCCGCACGTACGCAGGCACCCTGGCTTTCGCCGCAGCCCTCAACGAATGGGTTTACAAGCACATGCGCTACGGTTTCGGTGCGACCGATACCCGGACTACCGCCCAAGAGGCGCTCGTCGGAGGCGTTGGGCTCTGTCAAGACTACGCGCACGTCATGATCGCCCTCTGCCGCGCTGCTGGAGTCCCTGCACGTTACGTCTCCGGGCACATGCTGGGCGAGGGTGGATCGCACGCCTGGTTAGAAGTCCTCGTGGACGAGCGCGGGCGCTACGCGGCCTACGGTTTCGATCCGACCAATCGTCGCCGCCCCGGTCTCGACTACCTGACTGTCGCGGTGGGGCGGGACTACAACGACGTGCCGCCGACAGCTGGAACCTTTTCGGCGCCCTATGGCGGCGTGCTCTCCTCGAGCAAACACGCGGGCGTCACCAGCGTGGAGTACCGCAGCGGCGAGGTCGTGAGCGCGTAGGCCTGGGTATGACCTAAAATCTCGAGCTCTTAGCAGACGTAAAGCACGCCGGGTGTGTGGGCTTGAAAGTGTCTGTGACACTGAGTCTTCACGACGCGTGAGTTTGCTAAGCTCATCCATGATCCCAGAGTCCTTTGCGCTTGTGAGTGCGTTCATTGGCTCGCTAGGTGGCTTGTACTACGTGTACGAGACGCTTGTCGGCGAAGTGAAGCCAAACCGGGTGACGTGGTTGCTCTGGGGCCTATTTCCCATGATCATGTTTGCTGCCCAGCGCGTGCAAGATGTCGCGGGCATGTCGGGGGTAACGTTCGCAGCGGGTCTGACGCCTTTTTGATCGTTCTTGCCTCGTTTCTCAACAAGGGAAGGGTGCATACTGAAAGACAGCTCCCAGAGATTACGTGCTGATGGCTGGTGTCCTTCTTGGTGAGGTCCTCTGGTTTTGGACGAGCAAGCCCAATATCGCTATTCTGTTTGCTATCGCCGCCGACCTGCTTGTGGGGCTGCTGACATTTATCAAGGCGTTCAGACATCCCGAAACCGAGATCTGGATAGCCTGCGCTATCAGTATCCTAGGATTCGGTCTTGGTATCCTGGCGCTCCCATCGTTTTCGTTCGAGAACGCCGCGTTCGTGGTGTATGTCTTTGCGCTAAACGCTGTGCTCGCGGTCCTCGCCTCGAGAAGAAACGCAAACTCGCGGCTCCACACAGAATGCTGATCGCTCATGCCATTGTCATCGCGGCCCAGCGCTTCTCTGGTTTTGGCGTGGACCCAAGAGGGTTTTTATCCGCCTCCACGTCTCTTTTGCCTGTTCGGACACGCAGAAGGGGCGACGAAGGATCAGGCGGGCTCGCGGTTGGCGGTATCTGTATTCTTGCGGACGCGCACGGTGACCTCGAGCCCCGCGCTCCCGCCACCGCGCCTGAGCCCCCGGACCGGGGGCAGGTCGTCGTAATCCCGACCCACCCCGATTTTGACGTGCGCCTCGGTGACCAAACAGCCGTTTGTCGGGTCGAAGCCGATCCAGCCGTTTCCAGGGATAAATGCCTCGACCCAGGCGTGTGACGCTTCAGCGCCGATAAGCCGCTCATCTCCCCTCGGGTTCGAATGGATGTAGCCCGACACGTAGCGTGCGGGGATGCCAGCAGCACGGCACAGGGCCAGCATCGCGTGGGCAAAATCCTGACAGACGCCCGAATTGTGCTCGGCAAACTCGGTCAGGGGTGTATTGACGTCGGTGGCGCTGGGTGAGTAGATAAAGCGGCCATGCAGGTAGGTGTTGAGCGCTGTGACGTAGGCAACGAGCCCGTCGCTCTGGTGCAGTGGGAGTGCGCCGAAGGTGCGGTGCCAGTTTTCGTTTAGCGGTACGCGTGGCGTGGGTGCGAGGTACTGGAAAAAGCGGTGGCGCAGTTCGGGTAGCGTCTCGGCGGAGACCTCGAGGGGCACCGGAACCGCGTAGGTGACGACCGACGAGTAGGCCTCGATTCTAAGGCTGTCGTGATCGCTGGGCAGGTGAAAGTGGTGGATAAGGTTACTAAAGGCGTCGTGACGGTTTCGCAACGTGACCTTGGGCGTTACGCTCAACTCGAAAGCTAGCAGGGTCTGCCGGTAGTCGTCGGCTGGCCGGAGCCAGAGTTCGTTGTAGGAGTCCCAGGCCGGACGGCTATAGCTGTAGGTGGTGACGTGCTCGAGGTCGAGATGCATGACTAGAGGGGAGTATAACAAGGACACTTTAGGTACTTGTGGCATAGGTGACCCCGTGGACCCCTAGTGTCGCTTGATAGCCCTGGTAGCCTACGGCTGAAACTGGGACCTATGGCTTTTAACGCTTCACTTTTTCCTGCCGGACCCCTTGCACAGCATTCTCGTAAACTGTCTGTATGGAACTCTATCTGGGTACGGGTGGCTATACCAACAACGATTGGCTGGGACTTCTATACCCGGAAGGGACGAAGAGCGGAGACTTCCTGAAGCTCTATGCTGAACACTTCAACGCTGTTGAACTCAACAGCTCGTTTTACAACATTCCTGGAATAAAAGCGTTTGCCGGGATGCTCAAGAAGAGCAGTGGACACGTGCGTTTTACCGTCAAACTGCCAAGCGCGATGACTCATGAACGCGACGCCGACGCTGAGTTGTATACGCGTCTGTTCGAATCGGTTGCCCCGCTGCGTGAGGCCGGGATGTTGGGACCCTTCCTGGCGCAGTTTCCGTACTCGTTTCACCGAACAGCCGAAAACCGGCTCTACCTCAAAGCGCTCACCGACCGCTTTACCGAGGCCGGTGAGGCCCTTGCTGTGGAGTTTCGCACGGCGGACTGGCACCTGCCCGAGGTGTACGACGCCCTGCGGATGGCTGAGTTGACGGCAGTCAGTGTGGACTATCCGCCCCTTCCGGGTATGCCAAAACCCGAACTGCTCCGGACGACCCAGACGGTCTACGTTCGGCTTCACGGGCGGAACGAGAAGACTTGGTACAACGGCAAGAGCGCTGCCGAACGCCACGATTACCTCTATAGTCCGGACGAACTCCAACCTTGGATCGAGGCTATCCTCGAGGCTGAGCCCGAACAAGCGTATATTATGTTTCTCAACACCACCAAAGGGCACGCGCTCAAGAATCTGAAGATGGTCTCAGACTTGCTGGGGGAGGCGGGCGTGCCCTCACCTATAAATCTGTAGCTAGTTTGAGAGTTCGCGCAGGTGGTCGAGCTCGACAGCGACCTTGAGGAGGATTTCCTGCACCGAAGTGTGGAGCGTCGCGCCGCCCGGGGGCAGGCGCACCTCGGTCGGCTCGAAAAAAAATTCCGTTGTGGGGTGGAGCTCGGCCTCGAGGAAGATTTTGAGCACGGCGGCTTCGCCGGTGAGTTCTTGATAGGCCGCGTGGACGAAACGTCCCTGCTCGAACACGAGCGACGCCTCGACCGAGCCGACAAGCAGGTAGAGTCTGCCCGAATTGCGCTTTTGTGTGAGCGACAGTACCAGGTCGAAAAGCGTCATGACCTCGAGTGTGCCGCTAATTTTGACGCCCGGGCGCTTGGTTTTGCGAAAAGCCCCATGAAAAGGGCGGGTGTTGTCCTGGTACTGCCCGTTACTGACCAGCAGGCTGAACGCCGCCTCGAGCACGTCGGCCGGGTGTGCGGCGGTATCGAGCACCGCGTCGAAGCGGGTCGCGGTGATGCGGGAGAGGGCAGAGCGGTCGAGCAGGATAAAGGCGAGCTTGGGTTCCAGCTGCCGGACGCGCGAGAGCAGCTCGAGCCCGGTAATATCTGCGGTGACGTTGGTGCAAATAAGCACGTCGGCGCGGGTCCGCGCCAGCCGTTTGAGTGCCTGGACGCCACTTTCGACGTGCTCGAAGGTCAGTTCATCATCAAGACGTTTGCGAAAGCGCCCTTCGATCTCTTTGGCCCGCTGGTCGTTTGGCGTAACGACGAGAACGTTCATCCCGTTTGCCGAAGGATAGACGTCGGCGGGTCGGTCGGAACGTGGATCATGAGGGTATTTTCCAACGGTGGGGTAGCTCAAGATGAGAAAAAGCTATCATTCCCTCTCTGACGGTAATCTTACGTCGTGCAAAGACGTCGCGTGGCGCGAGTGAGTTTGAGGCGTGTATCCGGATAGTACGCCGCGCTACGAGGGGCGTAGGGTGAAGGTGCAAAAGGGCGTGGGAAGGAGCGCAAGAAGCCACGTCTATAGGAGAGCATATGAGCAAAGCTCAGGAGACACGCCAAGACACCCTGAACCATGTACCCCCGCCCAGTGAGCACTTGCCCCGTGAAATCCACACGAATAATGACCATGACCCGCGAGGCACTCTAGAGGCCGACGATCTTTGGCAGGCTGTTACCGAAAAGCGTTTTGTGCCCGACGTGGTCTACGCGGTGCACACGACCATGATCTACTGTCTGAGCGACTGCCCCTCGAGACGGCCCGACCGATCGGCGGTGCACTTTTTCGCGTCGCCTGGCGCCGCCGAGACTGCAGGTTACCGCCCCTGCAAACGCTGTCGCCCCGAAGCTCGTGAAAGCGAGCGGGCAAAGCTCGAGGCACTCCTTGGCAGCCTCGAGAAAGAACTTCCCACGCCAACTGTGGGTAAAGTCGCGGCGCGCGCGGGTATGGGCCTGAGGCGCTTCAGGCGCGTCTTTACCCGCGAGTTCGGGCTCGAGCCTGCGCTCTACCTCAAAGGGGAGCGGTCCGAGCGGCTCAAGGGGCGTCTGCGAGAAGGTGCGGAGGTCACGAGCGCGCTCTACGAGGTAGGGTACGGCTCGAGCCGGGCGCTTTACGAAGCGGCCGACGACCTCCTCGGTATGACCCCCGGAACCTACCGCAAGGGGGGCGCAGGTATGACGGTGCGCTACCGGACCTTTTCGACCCCTCTGGGTTCTGCCCTTATCGCTGCGACCGAGAGAGGCGTCTGCGCGCTCAGTTTGGGTGAAGGGTTGCTGGAGGCGCTGCGTGCAGAATTCCCGAGGGCTACGCTGCTTAAGGACGACACGGCGCTCACACCCTTCGTGGCGGCGGTCCACGCCTACCTTGCTGGGGAGCGCGTGCTCGAGCTTCCTCTGGACGTCTCTTCGACCACCTTTCAGGCCAGGGTTTGGCGTGCACTGCAGGCGATCCCCTACGGGGAAACCCGCTCGTACGCTCAGATCGCCGAGGCCATAGGTGATAAGGGTGCGGTTCGGGCGGTCGCCGGAGCCTGCGCGAAAAACCCTGTAGCGCTCGTCGTACCCTGTCACCGGGTGGTACGCTCGGACGGAACGTTGAGCGGCTACCGTTGGGGTGTGGCGCGCAAAGCGTGGCTCTTGGCAGCCGAGCGCGGGGTACAGCAGGAAGAGCTTGTCCCCTAGAACCGAAGTATTTTCGGTACATGGCTGAACTGGGATTCACACAACGAAGCGATTTGGGTCTACGGAGACGCCTCGACCTCGTCGCTTTTGGGTACGGTGGCGCGCACCCCACGCCGTCCAAACTTGCGGGCCAGCTCCATTTCGCTCAGGACGAGCGCTGTAGGGCGTCCGTGCGGGCAGGCCCACGGCGTGTGGCACTGCGACAGCGCGTCGAGAAGCGCCTGAGCGTCGGTGTGAGCCAGTACGTGCCCGGCCTTGAGGGCGGGCAAACAGGCCAGCCGTCCGAGCACGGCCCGCCACGCCTCGTCGGCGCTGCCGCGCCCGAGTGCGCCACTCACGACCCCAGCGACGAGTTCCGGGTGCCCGAGCAAGAAGGCAGGTACTCGCCGCACACGCCAGCGTCCCCCGCCGAAGGGCTCGAGCACCAGCCCTTTGACCGCTAGTTCCTCCTGCCTCTCCCGGTAAACCGCCTCGTCCTCCGGGGTCAGCGGTACGAGTTCGGGGTGCGGCAGTTCGGCCGGGGGCTCGGCCCTGTAACGCTGCTCGAGTATCTCGAACAAAATCCGTTCGTGCGCTGCGTGCTGATCGACGACCCATAGCTGCGACGCACCTTCTGCGAGCAGGTAGAGGTCGCGGTAGGTGCCGAGGAAAACGAGAGCGGGAAAACCGTGCCGTGGCGCGGCGCTGACCCCCTGGGCGGCGTGCAGGTCCGGTAGCGCTGGGGCGAGCGGATGGGCCGCGAGAGTGTCGCCGAGGGCGCTCTGCAGAGCGCTCGCCACGTTGCTCGCTTCCAGAAAGCGCACCCGCGTCTTTTCGGGCGTCGTGTTGACGAGGACCGTTTCGGGTGGCACGGTGAGGTTCAACACGCCGACCGGAAAGTGCCCCGCAGGCAGCAGGTCGCGGTAGGGCGCCAGAACGGCCCGCAGGAGCGTATCGTCCCATTCGACCGGACGCCCGTTGACCGCGAGCAGCAGGCGGTCTCGGCGGGGCCGCGTGAGTTCCGGGCGGGAGATGAGCCCTGCCACGCTCACCGCGCCCGGACGGGGCGTCAGGCTGAGGAGGCGGTTGGCGGTCACCGGCCCCCAGACGAATTTGGCAGCCTCCTGAAACGAGCCACCTGCGTAGCTCCAGCGCCCTTCACCGTCTTGCTCGAGACCCAGCTGCACTTCGGGGTGGTGGAGCAGGTAGCGGCTGAGGAGCGAGATGGCCTTTTTACCCTCAGAAGCCGGGGACTCGAGCGCGGCGAGGCGCGCAGGCAGGTTGGCAAAGAGTCGGGTGACGTCGGCGGTAGTACCGCTCGGAGCAGGGTGAGCGCGGGTGGTGAGCGCGTCCCCTTCAGCGAGGAGCGTGACGCCGCCGAGCTGCCCGGCGGGGCGGCTCGTTAGCTCGAGCCTTCCTGCATGACGGATGGCGTAAAGCCCCTCGCCGCGAAACCCGAGTGTGCGGATAGCCTGGAGCGAGTCGAGCTTGGAGGTGCTGTGCGCTTCGGCAGCGAGCGGTAGGTCGTTTGCGGGGATGCCGACGCCGTTATCCTGTACCCGGACGCGCTCCCGCCCGCCCGCCTCGAGCGTAACGGTAAGCCGTGTCGCACCTGCGTCGAGGGCGTTCTCGAGCAGCTCCTTGAGCACGTCGACCGGCGCGCTGACGACCTCTCCCGCTGCGATTTCGCGGACGAGTTCGGGCGGCAAGCGGCGAATTCCGGGCATCCTGTCATTATCGCAAAAGTGCAGCGCTCTGTCCGGCCCCGCGAAGACGAGCGCGGCAATGTTCCCTGCGCAGGTAGCTCACGCGTGCCGCCGGACGTCTAGGCTAAGCTGAGAGACCAAGCGCCGTTGCAGCTTCTGGAGGCTTCATGCTTGCACCCTCTATACCCTTGTCGGCCCCGCATGCTCCAAGGGACGATCCACACCGCCCCCGGTACCACTTTCTGCCTCCGTCCAACTGGCTGAACGATCCCAACGGCCTCATTCAGGTAGACGGCCTCACCCATCTCTTCTACCAGTACAACCCCCACGGGGCGTTTCACGGGACGATTCACTGGGGCCATGCGGTAAGCCGCGATCTCGTGCACTGGGAACACTGGCCCGTGGCGCTCTCCCCGACACCCGGTGGCCCGGACAAGAACGGGTGCTGGTCGGGGTGCGCGGTGCTGGACGGCGATACGCCCACGCTTCTCTATACGGGGGCGCACCCGCAGGTACAGCTTCTGGCGACGAGCGACGACGGTCTGCGGACCTGGCACAAGCGCCCGGAGCCCGTGATCGCTGCGCCCCCGGATAGCTTGGAGATCGTCGGCCCACCCGATATCCGCGACCCCTTCGTCTGGCGTGAGGGAGAGCGCTGGCTGATGGTGATCGGTACGGGGCTCGAGGGGGTCGGGGGCGCGGTGCTGCGCTACGAATCGGACGACTTGCGCACCTGGAGTTTTCAGGGCGTGCTGCATAGCGGTGCGTTCACGCCGGGCGGTGAGGTCTGGGAGTGCCCGAACCTTTTCGAACTCGACGGCTCGCACGTTCTCCTCGTGTCGGAGCAACCAGAATTCAGGCACACCTACGTCATGGTCGGGGGGCTCGAGGGAGGCAGCTTTTACTCGCGTCAGACGGGCAAGACCGACGCGGGACGCTTCTTTTACGCGGGGCTCACGCTGAAAGACGGGCAGGGCCGTCGCCTCATGTGGGGCTGGCTGCGCGAGGGTAGGACGGAGGCGGCGCAGCGGGCGGCGGGCTGGTCCGGCGTGATGT
>JBMDWS010000091.1:0-8047 GCA_048594695.1 Truepera sp.
TACAAAAACGAGGTCGCCAGCGTCACGGGCAGCTTGGAAATGGCGTAGGAAAACTGCGCGTAGGCGACCGCCGCCGGAAACACGCCGATATAGACAGCTGCGAGAATCGGTACCGTCCCGGCGTCCGCCACATCCCGAAAAAACCCGGGTAAAAAGACGAGTAGCGGCAGTGTTCCGGCCCACGTCGCGAAGGCCGTCACCTCGGTTGCCCGGTAGCGGGCGTAGAGCGGCTTCTGTATGACGGTAAAGAGCGCCGTCGCCAGCGCCGACACCAGCACGAGCAGCGCGTACGGGTTGAGGCTCAGCCCCGCGCTGTCCCCCAGCGTAATGAGCCCCACGCCCGCGAACGAACCCGCGATCCCCAGCCAGCCCAGCAGCGGCAAGCGGTCGCGCAGGACAAAAAAAGCAACGACAGCGGTCAGTGCCGGAGCCGTCGCGATGATCAGGCTAGCCGCCCCCGCCGACACGTGAAGCTCGCCGTAGTTGAGCGCCAGATGGTAAATCGTTATCCCAATTGACCCTGCCAGCAAAAACGTCGGGATGTCTCGTCGCTCGGGGAACAGGCGCTGCCGGGTCAGCATCAGGTAGGGCACGAAACAAAACGACGCGATCAGAAAGCGCAGCAGCGTCAGGTTAGCCGCCGACAAGCCGCCCAGTCCCACCTTGATGAGCGGAAAGGCCGAGCCCCACATCACGGCCAGAATAAAGAGATTGAAAAACATGCCCCAGGTCATCCCTGCACCCTACCCCCGGCGGCGTTCGTGCGGCAATCCGTTCTGGACCATCAAAAAAGAGCTGCGCCATGAATCATGGCGCAGCTCCCGGAATGTCATGCCTCGAGACGTCGGTCCTCAAGCGGGCAGCATCACCGGGCGACCGCAGGCGCAGCGCTCGGACTCGCGCACCATCGTCGATTGACCGTCGCGATACCAGAGCGTGTTGCAGTCGGGGCAGCGGATTTCGTTGCGGGCGATACCCCGCAGCATCTGCGGGGTGATCTGGCGCGATTCACCGCACCAGTGACAGACGACCTCTGCCCCGCCGTCCTCCTCGATCATGCGCTCGCGCTCTTCGGGCGTGAAATAGGCCAGTGCGTCGAGCGCCTTTTCGTCGCTACAGCGGCACTCGAAGCGGAGCGGCAACGCGTCCTTAGTGAGGAGTTCAAACTCGAGCCCCCAGCAAAGCTCCTCGATAATCTCCAAGAGGGACGCCCGCTTCATGGCGTCCGTGAGCTGCCCGAGCGCCCGCACGTTAGCCTCGAGCAGCGTCAGTGCGGCTTCATCGGCACCCGGAAGGGCCTGAAGGATGACGCCACCGGACTTCACGACCCCGGACGCTTCCATGTAGACACCCAGCAGCACCGCCGAGTTGATCTGCTCGGACTGCGCCAGGAATACCGCGATGTCCTCGGCGACCTCACCCGTTGCGAGATCCACCGACGAGCTGTAAGGGTCGCCATAGGGCGCGTGGGCGCGAATCACCTGCAGGTCGCCCTTACCGATCCCGCCGCCGACATCGAGCTTGCCATCGGGTCGGGGCGGCAGCGTCGCCGAGGGATTGGTGACGTAGCCACGCACCGCGCCGTCGAGCCCGGCGTCGGCGATGACGCCGCCGAGCGGCCCGTCCCCACGCAGGCGCAGGGTCACGCGGTCCTGCGGGTTTTTTAGAAGAACGTGCGACAGCAGGAGTGCCCCTGTCAGGGTACGGCCCAGCGCAGCGGTCGCGGTCGGTGAAGTGTCGTGGCGAATTCTGGCCTCTTCGACGAGGCTCGTGGTATCGGCGGCGATCACGCGGATGCCCCCGGCGGCTGCAACACCGCGAAGCAGGTAAGACATGATTTGTCCCTTCGGAGTAACGTGCACTAAGGTCGTTCTACGACGACGTAACATCCGAGTATACAGCCCTGCCTTTCGCTTAAAGGTAGGGCGCAAAACCAGCCCGGTTCAGCCTGATTTTTTCGTCAGCATCCTCAGGGTCGCGGGGGGCACCAGCCCCGACACGTCTGCGCCGAGCGACGCGAGTTCGCGCACACGCGTCGAGGAGACGAACGACCACTCGGGCGCGGCGAGCAAAAAGAGCGTTTCGGCGTCCGGGTAGAGCCCTCGGTTGAGGTGCGCCATCTGCGTCTCATATTCGAAGTCCGTGGCGTTCCGGAGGCTCTTGAGGATGACGTTTGCCCCCGCCCTTTCGGCGTAGGTGACGAGCAGCCCCGAAAACGTGTCGACGAGGACGTTCTCTAACCCTGCCGTCGCTTCCTGCAGGAGGGCGACGCGCTCGGCAGTGTCGAGGAGCTTGGCGTTTTTCAGCGGGTTGTCGAGCACGGCGACCGTCAGACGCTCGAACAGAAGGCTCCCCCGCCGGATGATATCGAGGTGCCCGTTGTGAAGCGGGTCGAATGAACCGGGATAGAGGGCGCGGCTCATGCGCGCAGCTGCCCGCGACCGAGAAGTTCGCCGAGCAGCGTTTCGGCAAGTTCATCCGGCGACAGTTCGCCGCCGAGAATGGCGTCCAAACGTTCCGATGCCACGCCCTGCACGAGCCGCCGTAGCCTGTCGGAGAGGAGCGCCGAGACTTCGAAGCGGACCCGTTCCTGCCTCACAAGCTCGAGTCCCCCCGACCCTGTAAGCGCGGTGCGGTGCGCCTGAAGCGTGTCCAACAGCTCAGCCGTCCCCTTCCCCTCGGACGCGACGGTTTCCAGTACCGGCGGCTGCCACGCGCCAGCAGCGGGCATGGCGAGCTCGAGCGCCGCCTTGACCTCACGCTTGAGTCGCCCGCCCCCCGGCTGATCGAACTTGTTGATCACGAACACATCGGCGATCTCCATGATGCCTGCCTTGAAGGCCTGAACCCCGTCCCCCTGCCCCGGCGTGAGGACCAGCACGGTGGAATCGGCGGCGTGGACGATATCGACCTCGGACTGACCCACACCAACCGTCTCGAGCAGCACGAGATCGAAGCCGAAAGCCTCGAGGAGCGCTGTTACCTGAAGGGTCGTGGCGGCGAGCCCGCCGAGCTGACCCCGCGTCGCCATCGAACGAATAAAGACGCCTCTGTCCTGATGGTGCCGCATCATGCGGATGCGGTCGCCCAGAATCGCCCCGCCGCTATATGGGCTGCTCGGATCCACCGCCAGCACCGCCACCTGTTTGCCCCGCGCACGCGCCTCCATAATGAGCGCGTCGCTGAGCGTACTCTTGCCACTCCCCGGGCTCCCGGTGATGCCGACGACGTGCGCCTGCCGCCGCCCCCGCATAGCGCGCAGGAGGAACGCTCCGGCAGCGTCGCCCGCCTCGAGCAGGCTGATACCCCGCGCCAGGGCGCGCTCGTCACCCGCGAGAAAGCGGGACTCGAGGCTCCGTTGGGTCATGGGTGCAGCATACCGCAGGGCCAACACTTCGTCCCCATCACTTCTGTATCTGGTTCGTACCTGTCGAGCACGCACCCAGAAGCCGCAGCGCCCCCGGCAGGACTTCGACCTCGAGCCTTTCCACCGCCGGAACCAGGTCGCCGTCGAGGTGCAGAGGCATCGGTTCGGCCCAGCAGAGCGTCACGTAGCGGGCCTGGACGTGAACGACCCGGCTGTGCCCGAGGTGCCGCCCCCTTAGCACGCGGGCCATGAGGGGCAACAGCGCCAAGCGGGAGACGCGCTGCCCGACAAGGACGTTGGCGAGCCCGTCATCCACGCGGCTACGCGGCGAGATGCGAAAGCCGCCGCCATACTGCGAGCCGTTCATCACGGCGCTCAGAAAGCTCTCGCCACAAAATACGGTCTCACCGTCCGCTGTGACCTCGAGCCCCACCGACCGCAGCCCCGCGACGCTTGCGAGCGCCCCACATGCGTACTGCCCGAAGCCACCCAGAACACGGGGCATCCCGGCAGCCCGCGCCGTGACCTGCGCGTCGAAGCCCATGCCGACACCGTTCAGGCTGTAGTGCGTTTCGTCGGAAACCCGTACCCGCAGCACGTCGAGCGCACCGACAGGCTGGCTGAGCCGCGCCACCGCACGTCCCAGATCACCCGCTCGCCAGCCGAGCGCCGCCGCCAGATCGTTCCCGCGCCCGAGCGGAATGACGCCGAGGGACCGCCCGGTCCCCACGAGGGCTGGGAGCAGACTACGCACCGTCCCGTCCCCACCAACTGCGACGATGGCGACGCTTTCAGGCAGAGTGCGAATGTGGGCAAGGGTGCCAGGCAAACTATCCGGCTCGGAAAAGAGAACGTCGTGCGGGAGGCCGCTACGCGCTAATTCTCGAGACAGGGCCTCCCACGCTGCACCCGCCCGGCCCTTCCCGGCACGCGGGTTGACGACGATGAGGTAGCGTTCGGGCTGTACGCAAGACACGGTGCCTGAGTCTACGCTACGCGTGACCCGGCACCGAACGATTACAGTTTTTGCCCCTACACGCTGAGGAGTCGCGCCACCTCGAGCGGGTCACTCTCCGCTGTCCGCCCCTCGGCGATGACCCGGCCCCGCTGCATCACCAGGTAGCTGTCGGCAAAGTCCCAGGCGAACTCGAGATACTGCTCGACCAGCAAAATCGCCACCCCGAGCTCGCTGCGCACGCGCCCCAGTGCCTCGCCAATCTGCTCGACCACCGAGGGCTGAATCCCTTCGGTCGGCTCGTCTAACAGGAGCAGTTTGGGCTTGGCAGCGAGCGCCCGCCCGATGGCGAGCTGCTGCTGCTGCCCACCCGAGAGGTTGCCGCCCTTACGGGCGAGCATCTCGCGCAGGACCGGGAACAGCTCGAACACGAACTCCGGCACGGTGGCCTTGCCCGGTGAGGCCGTCGCGGCGAGCCCCATGGTGAGGTTTTCCTCTACGGTCAGGTGCGGGAAGATGCCGCGCCCCTGCGGCACGTAGGCGACGCCCTGCCGGGCACGCTGAAACGCCGACGCGCCGCCAAGTGGGCGCTCCTCGAAGAGCAGCTTGCCCGATTTGATCGGCTGCAACCCGATGATGGTCTTGAGGAGCGTGGTCTTGCCGACTCCGTTGCGGCCCAAGAGCGTTACCGCTTCACCGGGTGCGATATCCAGATTCACGTCCCAGAGCACCTGCGACGCTCCGTAGGAAGAACTGACCCGCTCGAGCTTAAGCATGGGCTATCTCCTCCGCGCTGCGCCCAAGGTAGACCGAGACGACTTCGGGGTCGGCGCGGACCTCCTCGAGCGTCCCTTCCTTCAGTAGTCGACCCTGATGCAGGACGCTCACAGGCGCGTCCAGGAGTTCGACGAAGGCCATGTCGTGGTCGATCACCAGAACCGCCCGCTCGGCGGCGAGGCCGCGGATGAGTTCAGCGGTCTGCGCCGTCTCCTGGGCGGTCATCCCGGCGGTCGGCTCGTCGAGGAGGAGCAGTTCCGGGTCTTCAGCGACCACCATGCCGATCTCGAGCCACTGCTTTTCGCCGTGCGCCAGCAGCCCCGCCGGAACGTCCTTGCGCCGCGTCAACCGGGTCAGCCTCAGCACCTCCTCCACCCGCGCCTCCTCCTCACTCGAGAGGGCCGTGCGAAGCCCCTGCCACCAGCTCTTGCTCCGTTTTACGGCGACCCGGAGGTTGTCGTAGACGCTCAGCTGCTCGAGCAGGCCCGGTGCCTGAAACTTGCGGCAGATGCCGCGCCTTACAATCTTGTACTCGGGAAACCGGGTGATCTCCTCGCCCTTGTAAAAGATCTTGCCGGTTTTGGAACGTACCTTGCCGATCACGCAGTCGCAGAGCGTCGATTTGCCCGCGCCGTTGGGACCGATCAGCACCTTGATACTTTTGGGCGCGACGCTAAAGGTCACGTTGCTGAGCGCCTTGAAGCCATCAAACGAAACGCTCACGTCGTGCAACTCGAGCAGTTCAGGCATCTTTAGCCTCCTCAAGGTAGCGGCTCGGCAGAGGCGGCTGGCTCTTGCCCATGGTCAGGCCCGAGCCTTGTGGCTCCTCGAGGTGGTTGTGGCGCAGCAAGCCCGCGAGTCCTTTAGGCAAGACAGTTCCGACCAGGATAAAGAGCACGCCCATCAGGTAGAGCCACAGGTCCGGGTAGGCACTACTCACGCGGTCCTTGAGCAGGTTCCCGAGTACCGCCCCGAGCACCGCCCCGGTGATGCTGCCGCGTCCGCCAATCGCCACCCAGATGAGCATTTCGATACTCGGTACCACCCCGATCATGGCGGGCGAGATCACCCCGACCTGAACGGTAAAGAGCGCCCCCGCGACGCCCGCCAGCATCCCGGCGAAGGCAAAGATCGCCACTTTGTAGGGCGTGGTGTTGTAGCCCAGAAAGCGCGTGCGGTTTTCGCCGTCGCGGATGGCGACGAGCAGCTTGCCGAAGTGCGTCCCGGTCAGCCAGGTCGCCACGCCCCAGGCCAGCGCCAGAAACACGACGGTGATGAGGTAGATGCCGACCTGCGCCCGCTGCCCCGCCAGCCACACCCCGAAGAACGTGTTAAAGCTCGTCAGGCCGTTGAAGCCGCCTGTAGTGCCCTGCTGCGACACGACGAGGGTGGTAAACGCCAGCGTGAGCGCCTGCGTGATGAGGGCAAAGTAGACGCCTGTAATCCTGCGCCGAAAGACCAGCCAGGCGATCAGACCCGCCGCCAGGGTCGGCAGAAGAAAGACCATAAGGGTAGCGAAGACCGGGTTCTGAAAAGGCTTCCACCACCACGGCAGCGTGCTGACGCCGTTCCAGAGCATGAAGTCCGGCAGCGACCCCGCCGAGGCGACGATCTTGAGGTGCATGGCCAGGGCGTAAGCGCCGAGGCCGAAAAAGACGCCCTGCCCGAGACTCAAGATGCCCGTGTAGCCCCAACTAAGCGAGATGCCGACCGCCAGAATGCCCATCGCTAGAAAGCGGCCCAGGAGCGAGAGGGTGTAGCTCGAGAGCCACAGTGGCGCGAGCGCCAGCCCGATGAAGGCCACCGCAACAAAGAGATACTTGAACGTACGCACGGCTCAGCCCTCCTCGAGCGCCCGCGAGCGCGTGACCATAAAGCCGCTCGGGCGCAGTTGCAAGAAGGCGACGGTAAAGACGAGTAGCAGCACCTTGGCGAACGACACGCTGGTAAAACTCTCCGCAAAGGCCGAAAGAAAGCCGAGCGAGGTCGCTGCCATCACCGCACCGACAATCGAGCCGATACCCCCGAGAATCACCACGAGGAACGCGTCGACGATGTAGGAGAGGCCGACCGTCGGCGTCACGGGCGCGATCATGGCGAGCGCCGCCCCCGCCAGCCCGGCGATCCCCGAACCGAGCGCGAACACGGTCATGTCCACCATGCGCGTGTTGACGCCGAGCGCCGAGGCCATCTCCCGGTTCTGATTAACGGCGCGAACGTACATGCCGATACGCGTGCGACGCAGAAGCAAGAGCAGCGCAACCAGCACGACGACCGCCAGCACGATCACGAAAAGGCGCACGTAAGGCAGCGCCAGTCCCGCCAGCGCACCGTCCGTCACGCGAAACGCGCCGCTCAGCCAGGCGGGCGCGATAAATTCGACACCGAGCGGCCCAAAGATGTTGCGGACCGCCTGCTGAAGCACCAGACTCACGCCCCAGGTCGCCAGCAGCGTGTCGAGCGGCCTGCCGTAGAGGCGGCGGATAATCGTCATTTCCAGAAGCGCGCCGATTCCGGCGGTCAGCACGAAGGCCAGCGGCAGGGCCAGCCACAGGGATACCCCCCCCGTCACCCACGACTGCGCCAGGTACGCGGCGTACCCGCCCAGCATCACCATCTCGCCGTGAGCCATGTTGATGACCCGCATGAGGCCGAACGATAGGGCCAGACCGAGCGCCGCCAGCAGCAAGATCGAAGTCAGACTGAGGCCGTTGAAGGCCTGACCCATATAAAACGCCAAACTGCTCATCGCACCCCCTCACACGCAAAACGCCCCCTCGGTCCGTGACCGAAAGGGCGCAGCGACATACGCATACTTAGCCTGTAAACGAGCACGTCTGACCGGGGAAGGTGAGCGGGTCGTAGGGCTCGGGCTCGACGGGTTCGCCCGAATCCCAGAGGACGTCGAACTGCCCATCGTCGTTGATCTGCCCGACGTAGACGGTCTG
>JBMDWS010000092.1:0-3323 GCA_048594695.1 Truepera sp.
CTAAGGGAGGCTCTCACAGACCACGCCATCCCTATCCGAATCAAGCCGATGTGGGTCACCTGCTCCTGCCGCCTCGTAAAACGCCTGCGCTTCAGCCTGCGTGACAAAGTCGCCACAATCCCGGTCGGGACCTGAAGGGTCGTAGAGGAGAGGGCTCGAGCCTTCCGCAGCGTTCGGCAAGGTGGGTGTGTCAGGCGCAGCGTCGGTGCTCGGGTCAGCGTTCACGGTAAAGCTGCCATCCGCTTGTCCCGTGACGATGATCGTTCCCTGCAAGTCGGTGCGGTAGACCAGCGCCCCAACGCCTGAGTAGAGGTCGAGCGCATGCTGGGTTGGGTGACCATAGGAATTATCCAGTCCTGCCGAGACCACCACAGCCTGTGGACGGAACGTCATCATCGACTCGGAGGTGTCGCCGTTCTCTGAGCCATGGTGCGACGCCTTATAGACCTCGACTGTATGGAAAAGCTCTGGGACGAATGCAAACCACCAGGCGAACTCCGGCGCCTCGGCGTCACCCGTCAGCGCCGCATCGAACTCACCGTAGGAGACGATAACCCCGACTGAGTTGTCGTTGTTGCCCAAGGCTTCTTCACCCGGTGGTGGGATCACCTGCAGCGAGGCGTCGCCCAGGCCGATTCTCCGAGAGGTGGGCTCGAGCAGTTGACTCCGCGCCGCTTGCACCGCTTCTAACAATCGGAAATGGGTCTGGGAGGTATGGGGAATGCCGTTGTCCATAAAGAAGCGAGGACGGTAGTAGCTCACCACGTCGGCAAGGCCGCCGATGTGGTCGGCATCGGCATGCGAGGCGATGACCAGGTCCAGCGACTGCACCCCGACTGAGCGTAGGTAGGCGAGCGTGTCGCCGCTGCCTCTGCCGCCGTCAACGAGGACGTTTTGGCCGCTGGGCGAGCGGATCAGCACGGCGTCGCCCTGACCTACGTCGATAAAGTGCAGCTCGAGGCCTTCTTGTGCCTGAACGACGAAGCAGAGGAGAAGGACCAGGGGAAAGAGGAGACGTTTCATAGCTCGATGTCGCCCTCGTCGGCTTTGGGCAGGCTGGCTCTGAGGTTGAGGGACTGCTCGAGCCGTTTGGCTGTTTCGTCTTCATCGACGGCGTAGCGAATCTCGCCCTGCCATTTGTCCTTAGGTAATTCGAGCAGCACGTCGCCTTCGCTGGCGTACCAGGGTAGGTGTGAGCGGGGCAAGATCATGCTTTCGCCCTCAGACGTCTCGAGTACAACCCGGTCGTTGTCCTCGAACCGGTCGATCACGAAAGGCATAGCTTAGTTTAGCCAAACGATCTGCTGGAGCCAACCCGCATGCGCGCCTTCTCTCAAGATCCTACAAGACTGCTCTATGTTTGACCCCGGCATCATGCTCATCGACGCTCTACCTCAGTGGGCTTATATCGCCCTAAAAATATAAGGACACAGAGCGGCATCTGGATATAAAACGACCTCGATATTGAGGGCTACCGTGTCCTCAATATTCTGACTCTACTATCAAGTGTTTACTACTGCGCACGAAGTTCTAGGCACACTCCCTGGTTGGATCTTAGGTGATTGTGCCGTCCCTGTATTCGGTAGCACTTCTGAGTTCATTGCGGGGCCGCCCAGCCCCAAAATGATAAGTCTTCAGAATGTCGCGAGATTGCGCGCTTCTGCAACTGCCTTCAAGAACTCACCTACCGACATTGTGAGCGCTTCGGGACTGTAACCACTCTGCAAGCGACTAAACCGTCGATTCACGTCGTGCGTCAGGGTTGCACCCAGAACCGCGTTCCCCAGATACCCCCGATAGGTATGGTGCAAAGTTGGAACAGCACCCTGCCAGCGCGCCTCTTTGGGTAGCCGGGCGCGCTTGAGGTGCGAGTTGGTCCAGGGATCGCTCGGCACCAGGTTCCACAAATCGTTCATCGGATAAACTGATACCGGCACGATGTGATCGAGTGCGTAATGTTCAGATGTAAGTCTTTTGAGGCTCCAGGGACAGCTGAACCTGTAGCCCTCAAGCATCAGAATGTCGATCTGGTTGCGTTCCCAGGTGAGCGGGCGGCGGTTTTGGGGACGCTCGGTCAATAGGCCGTAAATATCACCACGCTTCATCCGCGTCCCGTCACGCTGATCGACCCCCTCGGTAAACAGGCACCATTCGTGAATGCAGAGCGCTTCGACCCAAACGGAAAGCTGCTGAAACGATTGCCACAGGTCGTGTTTGATGACCAGGCAGACGTCCTCGCTCCGGCTTCCAGGTACGGCGGTGACGTTGTAGAGGTCACTGAGCTTGCGTGGTTGGTCGAAGACGCTCCAGGTTCCACTAGCGCTACCCCCGGCGTACTGGGCGGGTTGCTTTACAGCTTTCGTGATCTCGCGGAGGGTCTGGCTGTAAAGTCTGGCCAGGGTGCTCGGGTAGCTCAGGCGTTGCCGGGACAGCTTCAGGTCCTGAATCAGCGCAAAGCCGTCGGCTGGAGACGAGTCGCTGTAGAAGCTCTCCCAGGCGTCTCTGAGTGCGGTCAGCGAGGGGCGAAAGGCAAGATCCTGTCGCAAGACCTCGTGCCTCGAAGACCTTACCCCTTGCAGGACAGGGGAACTGGAGCTCATAAAGGGCCAGTAATAGGCTAGCCAGAACTCCGCGATCTGCCGCAGGGGAAGGGCAACGTCTCTGGAACCTATGCCCAGGTCGGGGTAGGACAGGGCCAGGTCGTTGATGGCCCGAACGAGCGCTATTTTGTAGCTCGTCTGCTTGCTGTCGTGACGCAAGATGCTGCTGATGATTCGGCTGCCCGAATTCAAGGTAAGTCAGTCTAGCAAAGAGCCTGATGATACTGAGCAGGATCTGTGAAGGAGTGGACCGCTGCGTGACGCTAGATTATGTTGTGACACACCATTAGGAAAGGCATCATCGACGCGCCTTAAACGGGAGTCAAACACTCGACTGGAGCCTCGACGCCACTGCTTTGCTGGCGCGCCACTTGCAGGGCAGCCTGCGTATTCTCGAGCTCGTCGCTTTGCTGAGCAATCCGTTTGAGTTCAGCGATACCGTCGAGAAATGTTCGTACTAAGTTCAGCCACGCCTCAGTAGTTACTGCGGGCCAGTTCTCGTAAGGGTTCTCGAAGGATAGCGGGTTGTCACTGCGAATTAGGTCTAGATTGGATTGGACGTTGCTGTTCATGTGCGCAAGTATCGCGGCGATGGAGTACGGGAGTCCACAAGGCAACGTCACCGCTTGTTCAGCCGTCTAGCAATCGCTGCGTTGAGGCGAAGTCATGCTCCTCTGGGTCATCGAGGAGGATCCCAAATGTGGCCGCTGGCGGTCCATAAAG
>JBMDWS010000093.1:0-1568 GCA_048594695.1 Truepera sp.
GATGGCGCGCGCGTCGACCTCCTCGAGGCTCGTCCTGGTGCGAGCCTCGAGCCCCTCTTGTCCCCGGTAGAAGCGCTCGAGGTACGGTTCGGCCTCCAGGTCACCCGCAGCGATGTCGTCGAGGACGTCTTCCATCTGCGCGGTGAAACCCGTGTCGACGAGCTGTGCGAACTGCGTCTCGAGCAGGTTGTTAGTGGCAAAAGCAGTGAAGGTCGGCACCAGTTGCGAGCCGTTCTTGCGGGCGTAGCCCCGGCTGATGACCGTGTCGATGATCGACGCATAGGTGCTCGGGCGTCCGATGCCTTCTTGCTCGAGCAGCTTGACGAGCGAGGCTTCGGTAAAGCGCGCCGGGGGCTTGGTCTCATGACCGAGGGCGTCTAGCGCCTTGCAGCCGAGCCTATCGCGTTCGGCAAGCTCCGGGAGGGGTTGTTCCTGATCGTCGAGGGCCGCGTCGGGGTCATCCGAACCCTCGACGTAGGCGCGGAAAAAGCCAGCAAAAAGGGTGGTGCGGCCCGAGGCGCGAAATTCGGCCTGCGTGTCGCCTTCACCCACATGAATGCGCGCCGTGACGAACTTGAGCAGCGCGTCGGCCATCTGCGTGGCAACGGTGCGCTTCCAGATGAGGTCGTAGAGGCGCCCCTCGAGGCCCGAGAGGCCGTGTTCGGCCTGCGTTTTCATCTCGCGGCCCGCTGGACGGATGGCCTCGTGGGCTTCCTGGGCGTTCTTGGCCTTTTTGGTGTACGAGCGCGGGCTCTCGCTCAGGTACTCCTTGCCGTAGCGCCGCGTCACAGCCTGCCGCGCCCCCTCGACAGCCTCGGTCGCGAGGTTCGTCGAGTCGGTACGCATATAGGTGATGTAGCCGTTTTCGTAGAGTCCCTGCGCGAGGCGCATGGTTTCTTTGGCCGAGAGGCCGAGCTTGCGGCTCGCTTCCTGTTGCAGCGTCGAGGTAGTAAAGGGCGCGGCGGGCGAGCGTTTGCCGGTGCGCTCCTCGACCTTATGGACGTGCCAGGGCCGATCCTTAAGACCCTGAGCCAGAGACTTTGCCTCATCCTGCGCGAGGAGCAGAACGTCCTTGCCCGCTGTCAGGCCTGCCTTGAGCTTGCCCGTGTCGTCGTCGAAGTCGCGGCCCGACGCTAGCCGAATGCCGCGCAGATGCGTCATCACGGCGTCGAAGGCGTGTGTTTCCTTCTCGAGCCGGGCCTTTAGGTCCCAGTAGCTCGCCGGAACAAACGCGATGCGCTCACGCTCGCGCATGACCATGAGCCGCACGGCAACGCTCTGCACCCGTCCCGCCGAGAGCTTGGGCGCGACCTTTTTCCATACCAGAGGCGAGAGGGTGTAGCCGACCAGTCGATCCAGAACCCGGCGCGTCTCCTGCGCCTCGACAAGGTGCCTGTCGATATCACGGGGGGCCTCGAGGGCGCCCAAAATCGCGTTCTCGGTGATCTCGTTAAAAACCATCCTGCGAACCGGAACTTTGGTGTTCAGAACCTCGACCAGGTGCCAGCCTATCGATTCGCCCTCGCGGTCCTCGTCCGTTGCAATATAGAGCTCGTCGGCGTCTTTGA
>JBMDWS010000094.1:0-8641 GCA_048594695.1 Truepera sp.
GCCACGGCTTCCTTATCCCGCAGGTTCCGCACGAAGTCGCTGAACATCAGGGACACGCCGTTCCAGACCCCCAGGATCGAGGTCATGGACGTGGCCCAGAAGCCCACCATGAAAAGCGCCCAGATGAACGTTCCGAAGCGCTCACGGAGCACGTCGCCGAGTGAGACGAGGCCCTGATTGTCGTTGGTAATGCTGATGCCGGCGGTGTAGAGTAGCTCGGCCCCGACAATCATCATGGCGACGACGAAAATGCCCGTCATGGTGTAAGACACCGCGTTGTCGAGACGCATAAAAGGAATCCAGCGCGGCCCGCGCCAGCCCTTGGCGTTGAACCAGTAGCCGTAGGCAGCCATGGTGATGGTGCCGCCCACCCCGCCGAGCAAGCCGAGCGTATAGATGAGCGAGCCAGGTGGCAAGCGTGGAACGAGACCCGTCAGGAGGTTGGGAATGTCGGGCAGGACGAGCAGGGCTATACCGACGACCGAGACGAACATCACCCCGACAAGCACGCTGATAAGCCGCTCGAAACGAGCGTATCCGCCCCACCAGACGAGCGCCAGTCCAGCCAAGCCGCAGATCATGCCCCAGACCTGTGTGGAAAAAACCGGGAAGAGGACGTTGAGTGGGAGACCTGTGGCGGTCATGGCGGTGGCCCCGTAAATAAAGCCCCAGACGACGATATAGACGCCAAGGTAAACACTCGTCCAGGCGCCGAGGCTGCGCCAGCCGCGCAGGAGGGTGCTGCCGGTAGCCAGATGATAGCGCCCGACTGCTTCGCCAAGTGCGATCTTGACAAGAACGCCCAGCATGACGGCCCAGAATAGCGTGTAGCTGTAGCGGCTGCCCGCAGCCAGCGTTGCGACGAGGTCACCTGCTCCTATGCCGGTGGCTGCCGCGACGATGCCGGGACCGATGGCCTGCCAGCGGCGGCGAGGTGGGGTGGCATCCTCCAGGTTGGCACGAGTCGTTTCCTGCACGTGTCTACCTCCAGTAAGAGCGTTTGGGACAACCTACCATGCTTGACGGTGCGCCTCGACCCCCGAACGCAAAAGCCCTTACACTGTTAGGAATGGTACTTGCAGCGCTCCAGGGAGCCGAAAAGCATTACGGTGAGCAGACCGTGTTGAGTGGCGTCACCCTCGAGCTTCGAGATGGGGCGCGGATTGCCCTTATCGGACGCAACGGTGCAGGCAAATCCACGATCCTCAAGCTGCTGCTGGGCCGGGAGGAAGTGGACGGCGGCGCGGTTTTCATACGTGACGGCGTCACCGTCGCCATGCTCGAGCAAGACCCCGTAATTCCGGCGGGTCTGAGCGTGCTAGAGCTGTCCGAGCAGGCCTTCGCCGACCTCGACGTGCTCGAGGGGCAGCTCAGCACTCTCGAGCACGAGGGGCTCGACAAGCCGGACGTGTTTGCACGCTGGGAGGCGCTCCACGAAACGTTTACCCGGCGCGGCGGCCTCGAGAGGCGCTCACGACGCGACTCGGTGCTCTACGCCCTCGGCTTTCGCGGGCGGGAGGGGGAACGGGCGTCGCACCTCTCCGGCGGCGAGAAGACCCGTCTGGGGCTGGCGCGGCTGCTCATGGCGCAGCCCGACGTGCTCCTCATGGACGAGCCGACCAACCACCTCGACATGGCCATGCGCGACTGGTTGGGCGGCTATCTCGCCCGCTACCCCGGCGCGGTACTGCTTGTCTCGCACGACCGGGCCTTTATGGACGAGACTTGCAACGTCACCGCCGAGATTGCGCGGGGTAATCTGCGGACGCTCGAACTGCCCCCGACCCGCTACCGCGAGGCGCGGCTCGAGCAAGAACGCATCGAAGCTGCCACCCGGGCCAATCAGCATAAGGAGCACGAGCGCCTGGCGGCCGCTGCTACCCAGATGAAGCGGTGGGCTGGACAGAGTGAAAAGCTGCACCGCCGTGCCAAGGCGATGGAGCGCCGCACCGAGCGCTACGCCGAAACCATGCTCCCGGACGCCGAAGGCAAAGAGCGCACGACCCGCTTTACCTTCCCTGCACCCGATTCGGGCGACATTGTGCTGCAGGCGCAGCACTTGAGCAAACGTTTCGGTGACCAGAGGCTTTTCGAGGGGGTTGGGTTCACTCTGCGTCAGGGGGAGCGCCTCGCCCTCGTCGGCCCCAACGGTGCGGGCAAATCGAGTTTTCTGCGTGTTCTCCTGGGAGAAAGTGCCAGTGACGACCCGCGCGCACTCCTGCGCTTCGGGGCGCGCGTGCGCGTCGGCTATTACGATCAGGAGCTGCGCGGGGTGGATCCGGACGCCACGCTCATCGAGGAGCTGATTCGCATGGTAGGCGACAGCGAGGCGCACAATCTGCTCGGGCGTTTTCTGTTCCCTTACGAGGCGCAGTTCAAAAAGGTAGCCGACCTTTCGGGCGGTGAACGGGCGCGGCTGGCGCTCCTCAAACTGACGCTGGGCGAATACAACTTTCTGGTTCTGGACGAGCCGACCAACCACTTGGACCTCGAGATGATCGAGGCGCTCGAGGCCGCTTTGGACGCCTACAGCGGCACGCTGCTCCTCGTCTCGCACGACCGCCGCTTCGTATCGGAAACGACCGACATCATCTGGGAATTACAGGATGGGATCTTCACCGCCTTCGATGGCGACTGGGCATTCTATCAGCGCAAGGTGCGGGAGAGGAGCAGCGTTCGGGATACTGGAGCGGCACCGGAAAAGGGTGAACGCGAAAAATCTGGCGCTCTGCCGGAACCCAAAGGTCCCTCCAAGTGGCAGCTGGAACGCGACCTTGCGGCGCTCGAAGGGGAGATCGCCCGCCTCGAGACCGAGCTTGCCGAGGTGAGTGCGAAGCTCGAGGCCCCGGAGCGCCTTGGCCCGGACGAACTGGTAGCGGCGAGCGAAGCGCACGCCCGCCTCGAGGCCGAACTGCTCCGCGCCATGGCCCGCTGGGAAGAGGTCAGCGAGTTGCTTGGGGTCTAAAGGCTTTCTCCCAGATGCCATCTCGACGTGCGTATCTATTAGGTCTAGATCCCAGCCGGGTCTTGGATCTCTCTAAAAGCTGTAGATCGCTTCGTCGAGCCGCAGGTCCGTGTAATTGCGCTCGCCGATAAGCTGCTTTACGGCGCGGTCGTGATCCTGTGGCAGTGAGATGGTGCGGCTACTGAGATAGGCCTCGAGCCGCCCCGCCCCGAAGCGTGCACCAAGCATTTCGGTTACGACCTGCGTAGTCAGTACCTGCGGGTTGAAGAGCGAGAGCGAAACCTGCTGCCGGGCTGCGAACGTGTGTAGCGTGAGGTGCGCCGTAGGCAGGCTGAGGCCAACCGATACGCCGTCGGGAAACCAGTAAGAAACGCGGGTGAGCTGCTCTTCGCTCCAGCCCTGCGCCCTAAATAGCTCGAGAGTCGCTTCGATCACCCAAGGCTCGTCGAGAAGCGGAGCCGAGGAGCCGAAACCATCGACGATAAGGTGTGCGCCGTAGCCCAGAGTATCCACCCAAGCAGCCTAACATGTGGACTCGGGGGGTAAAAAAAGCCACCCCACAGTGAGGTGGCCTGCCCTACGGACTGCTTTAGCCCTTGACGCCACCCGCTGTGTACTGCCCGGTGAGCGCGTCCTGAAACGAATAGAAGATGACGAGGATGGGGATACTACCTAAAACGGCGCTCGCAGCCAGTGTGCCCCACTGGGTCTGAAAGGCGTTGTTGGTGAATGCGCGGAGGCCGATCCCGACCGTCCACTTGTCGTCCCCGGTCAGGAGGATATTGGCCAGGATGAACTCGCTGTAGGTGCCGATAAACTGCAGCAGGAAGATGAAAATAAGCATCGGCACACTGATCGGCAGGATGATGCGCCAGAACGCGCCCCAGCGGGTGGTGCCATCGACTCGAGCAGCTTCTTCCAAGCTTGGACTGATCGACTCCAGGTAGCCCTTGAAGATCCACGAGGCGAAGGCGATCGCCCCGCCCGAGTAGGCCAGGATGAGCCCCGCAAAGGTGTTCAGCAGCCCGAGCGCGTTCATCAGGTAAAAGATCGCCACGGTCGCCATAAAGCCCGGGAACATCTGCACGAAGATGAAGGTCAGAAGCGCCCCGTAGCGCCCTTCGAAGCGCATCCGGGCGAAGGCGTATCCGGCTGTCGTGCTGATGATCACGGCAAAGAGCCCAGTCAAGCCCGAGACCAGCAGCGTATTGCGGATGAACAGGATGATTTTACCTTCGCTCGAGGCCGCCGAGCGCTGCCCCGCCTCGTCGACGGTATAGAACTGGCTGTTGTTGATGCTAAGGACCAGCGCCGCTGCGCTCAGGACGAGCAGCCAGCCTGCTACGTTGCGTAGGCGCTCGAGCCCGCGCGATTCCCGGTTCGCGCGCAGGGCCAGCGCCGCAATGATAAGGAGCGCCCCGGCTCCCAGCAGGACGAAAATCATGATCCACTGGTAGCCCAGAATGTGCGTGTCCTTGAGGATAGTCTGGTACTGTACCAGCGAAAAGCGGCTGGGGTCGGGCAGAATGCCTGCCCGCACCAGTAGCCAGCCCTCTTTGGGCGGAGGCGTCGCCAGGTTGCTGATCCGGTTGAATGACACCGCGACCATGTTGATGACCGGGTAGAGCGTCAGCAGGATAAAGATCCAGATAAACAGGTGACTGACTGCCGTGAGGGCGTAGTCCCCCTTCTTGCTGGGCCGCGTCCGGACACCGTAATAGTAGGCTCCGCCGACGATCAGCCCCCCCACGACGAGCAGGCCGATCAGCAGCTTGAGCCAGCCGTAGGGGACGACCAGAAAGCGGCTTCGGTCGACCTGCGCCAGTGCTACGCTCAAAAAGGGGAGCAGGCCGAGCATGGCGGTGAGGCACAGGAGCTTCTTCGATCCGTTTCTCATGCGTTGGATTCCTCCTTGAGCGCGCCGGTCACGCTGAAGTTGATGAGGCTGATGGCGACGGTGATTGCAAAGATCAGGATGCTGATAGCCGACCCCATTCCGTAGGCGTAGCCTCCAGAGGGTTGAAAGGCCACATTGTAGGCCCAGGAGATGAGGATATCGGTCCCTCGCGCCGTCGAAGTGCCGCCTGCGTAGCCGGGACCGCCGCCTGTAAGCAGGTAGACAAGGCCGAAATTGGTGAAGTTGAATGCGAAACCCGTCAGGGTAATCGGCACGAGCGCTGTGCGCAAGAGGGGCAAAGTTACTCCGGTAATGCGCCGCCAGACACCCGCACCGTCAATTTTGGCGGCCTCGTAGAGGTCTTCAGGAATGGCGGAGAGCGCGCCGAGCGTGGCGGTCATCATGAAGGGCAAGCCGAGCCACAGGTTGACCAAAAGTAGGGCGCCTCGAGCAGGCCAGAGGTCGCCGAGCCAGTCGAACACCGGCAGGTCGAGGAGGGCCAGGGTACGGTTGATGGCCCCGAAGTTCGAGTTCAAAAAGCCCTTCCAGACCTGAATGGTGATAATACTCGGCAGCGCCCAGGGGATAATCAGGAGGGTGCGGTAGAGGTTGCGAAAACGCAGGTTGGGATTGTTGAGAAAAATAGCCAGGAATACGCCAAAGATCGTGTTGATAATTACAGTAGAAAAGGCGAAAATCAGGTTCCACAAAAAGACCGGCCCGAGGGCGCGGCTTGCCTGCGCGAAAATGGTCTGGAAGTTGCGGAGGCCGATCGCGCCGAACTGATTGTAGCGGGTGATGGCGGCGTAGGTTTGTCCCTCGGGAAGCGGGGCGTTGAGCGTCAGGGTGTTGCCGTCGACAGCCGTGATGGTGCGGGAGACGGTTTCGCTGGGCAGCTCGAGCCCCACGTTTTCTAGGTTGATTTCACCGGGCGGGGCGCGCTCGAGCGTCAGGGTGTTGCCGCTCGCGGCAGTCACGTTGAACTCGGCGCTAAAGCCGATGTCGGTCAGTTCCAGGGTCACCACGCTCGGCGACGCCCCTTCAGGCAGCGGCTCGGCGAGGGTCAGCATGGTGCCCTCGAGCGAGGTAGCCGCGACGGTTAAGGCGCCCGACACGTCGATCTCGGCGGGCACCCCGACGCAGCCGTTACGCAGTGTGGCACAGGTGAGCGTCTGAATATCCGCGACCTCGACTGTAGTGCCTGTGGTGCTCACGATCTCTGTGCGCGAGCTGATATTGAGCTGCCCGTTGCGTACCCCCGCATAGTCGGTGAAGGCCAGGATGATCGTCAGCACGACGGGAAATAGCGCGAAGGTCAGCAGGAATAAAATAGAGGGTAAAAGGTAATACCAGGGCATGATCCACTCGAAGCGCACCGCGATCACGCGCAGCAGCACCACGAGCGCCGCGAGGCCAATAAGCAGGCTCAGATAGATAGGCGCTTCGGGCAGGACGAGCCGGAGCAGCCAGAACCCGGCAAAGGCGACGACGCTGGCCCCAACGAGCGCGCCGAGCAGCAGCAAAAGCGCTTTCCAGAGGCGCGCTCCGGTGCCTTTACCCTTGGGCAAAAAGTCCGTGACTGGACGGGAGATATCCACCGTCACCAACCCCTTTCAGTACGATCGTGAAGCTAGGGTCGAACCGAGGGCCGGGGACATGCCCCGGCCCTCGACCGATGTGCAGGTTATTCGTTATTCGCCTTTGATCTGAGAAACGGCGTTACCCAGCACCTGACTTGCGTCGGAGTCGGCATTTTCCAGCAGGACCGTGAGTGCGTCGCCCATGGGCGCCCAGACATTACCCATTTCTGGGATGTTAGGCATGGGTTCGGCATTTTCAAATGCGGCGATAAAGCCAGAGATGATCGGGTCGTCGGCGACCTGACCGGCAGCTTCGCTCGAGGTCGGGATGCGTCCGGAGAGCTGGGCCAGCGAGACCTGTGCGTCGGGGCGGGTGACCCACTTGGCAAAGTTGGCGGCGTCAGCCTGATTGTTCGAGAACTGATTGAGCAAAATGCCCTGTACGCCGATAAACCCGGCCCACTCGGTGCCGTCGGCCATGGGCGGAATCGGGGAGACAGCGACGGGCACTCCAGCGGCTCGAGCGTTGGCGATCGACCAGGGGCCGTTATACATCATGGCAGCAGAGCCTTCGTTGAAAAGCCCTTCAGCGACCGAAGAGTCGGTCCCGGCCGGAATCAGGCCGTACTCGTTTTGCAGCGCCTTGATCTGCTCGGCACCCTTGATGGCCCCTTCGTTGGCGAGGCCGACGTCGCTCGGATCGACCGTCCCGTCGGCGTTGCGCTTAAAGACGTAGCCGCCGTTGGAGTGAAGCCAGTTGTACGAGAAGTAGAAGTTTTTGTCGTCGTACAAAAAACCGTAGGTGTCGCCGGTCGTCAGTTCCTGCGCGGCAGCGATCATGTCCTCGTAGGTTGCCGGTGCTTCGGCAACGAGGTCGGTGTTGCGAATGAGGGCCGGGCCTTCGGAGTAGAGCGGCAGACCGAAAAGCCGACCGTTATAGGTGAACGCGAGCCGGGCCTGTTCGGAGAGGTCGGCGAGGTAGTCGTCGGTAGCAAAGGACGACATGTCGGCGAGTACGCCTCCCGCCGCGAGTTCACCGATCTGGTCGTGGGGGAGCGAGACGATCAGGTCGGCGGCTTCGCCCTGCGGTGCGGCGAGAAGCATCTTCTGCTTGAGTTCGGAGAGTTCGATGCGGGTAATGGTTACAGGCACGCCGAAGGCGGCCTCGAACGAAGCGGCTTCGCCTTGTAACCACTCGAGGTCGGTATTGCCGAAATGACTCCAGACTGTGATGCCCTGGGCCGACGTGAGGCTCACGCCAACGAGCAGGAAAAGCGCGACGACAAGCTTCTTCATAAAAATTTCCCTCCGTGCCTGTGCATTCGCCGCCGTAGGCCGCCCTGCAAGGACTAGGATTTATGTTTCAGGACAAGCTTACCGTACGCTCTAAGGTTAGTAAAGCGCGTGAGGAGCCCTGTTTGTATCACTTACCCTGTTGCCTGCAAAGATGGTAAAAGGTGCACCGAAAACTGGAGCGTTTGCCAATAAAACGGTCTTCGTCTGGTCCCAAGTTACTTCCTGGGGAAACTCGAGTCCGGTCGTCAGCATGCTCTTTTTGAAGGGCTCTCTTCCCTCGGTGACGGCTACCGGGTCGCCCTGAGCCATGGCCGGGGAAATCCCCAGCGCCAGAGACGCTGCCAGAGCCAGAACGATCTGCATGGGTGCGCATGCCTGTCGCGATCATGGGAGCCCCCTTTTTCGAGCAAGCAGGGCCAGTCCACAACCCGGTTGGGCTAGGGGAGAACTGCTCGAGCTTCCGCCCGTATCGAAGCATGAACGCAGGACCGCGAAACCCGTGATTTTTGCGCGCACCGACGCCGAAGGTCTGCTGTGCTCTGTTCGTCAAACGGTGTAGCGACCGTTGGGCAGACTGCGCACGACGCCGTCTAGCTCGAGCGTCATCAGGGTCGGTAGCAGGTCGGATGCGCCTTTGCCGGTCGCGGCGATGAGATCGTCCAGAAGCGCTTCGCCCCGCTCACGAATGATCTGGGTGAGTTCACCCGCAAAACCGGAAGGCTGGACTTTCTCTGCTTGGTTCGCCTTCCAGCCGAACTCGTTGACGACGTCCTCGGGGCTCCCGGTCAGTACAGCGCCCTGCCGGAGGAGGTCCAGAGCGCCCTCGGCCTTGGGATCGCCGATTCTGCCGGGGACGGCGAAAATCGTGCGGCCCTCCTCGAGTGCGTAGTCGGCGGTGATGAG
>JBMDWS010000095.1:0-13245 GCA_048594695.1 Truepera sp.
GCTCGAGCGTCACCACACCGGGCTCGAGGGCGTTCCAGTAACGCGGCTCGGGCGTGCCGAGAGACGGAATGAGG
Source organism: Truepera sp. (assembly GCA_048594695.1). Classification (GTDB taxonomy): domain Bacteria; phylum Deinococcota; class Deinococci; order Deinococcales; family Trueperaceae; genus Truepera. Next base: position 75 of record JBMDWS010000095.1, read on the forward strand.
GTGACTGGCTCGAGCGGCGGCGTCACCGCGTTCAGGCGTCCGTAGGCCTCGCCCGCGCTCACCCCCACACCCGGATGGACGAGCACGAGGTGCAGGTCGGGAATGTCCAGAGGCGTCAGGATTTCGCCGCGCCCGGTTGCCCGGGCCGCTCGCAGGTCAGCAGCAAAAAAAGGAATGTCCGAGCCGAAACGGGCTGCGAGGTCGGGCAGCTCGAGGCCCGCCGGGTAGAGCGTCGCCAACCCGCGCAGCACCGCACCTGCATCGGAGGAGCCACCTCCCAGGCCCGCCGCTGCCGGAATCCGCTTGGTCAGCGTGATCGCTACGCCACGCGATTCCCGGGCCGCCCGCAGGTAGTGTTCGGCTGCGCGGTACGCGAGGTTTTTTTCTGGCGGGATACCCAGATCCGCGCCCACAACGCGCAGCTCTATCCCAGCCTCTAGCATCCCCAGCGTCAGGGTGTCATGCAGCTCGAGCCGCACCATGAGCGTATCGACGTCGTGAAAACCGTCGGGACGACGCCCCAGCACGCTGAGGCCGAGGTTGACCTTCGCGTGAGCCTCCACGTTTAGCGGCACCGGGCGTCCCATACCGTCGCCAGCGCTTCAGCTAGCTCGAGGTCGGCCGGGCTCGTCACCTTCATCAGCCATGAAGACCCCTCGACGAGCGCCACCTCGTGCCCAGCGAGCCGCACCAGACCCGCATCGTCCGTCGCCTCGTACCCGCCTGCCCGCGCCCGTTTGTGCGCTGCCAGGAGGAGGTCGCGGCGAAACCCCTGCGGCGTCTGCACCGCCCGCAAACGCTGACGATCTACCACAGTCCCGCTCTCCGTTTCGATGAGGGTATCCGCGACGTGCGTGACAACCGTAGCTGCGCCCTGCGTCCGCACGGCGGCGATCACGGCGGCAATGACCCTGTCGCTCAGGAAGGGCCGCGCCGCGTCGTGAACAAGAACGATGTGGGCCGCCGTCGCCTGAAGGAGGTTGTAGACGCTCGCCTGCCGCGTGCTGCCGCCTTGAACCGTGCGAACGTTACCGGGCAGCTCGAGCCCGCCCATGTCCGGCGACACCGCGACGACGATCTCATCGACGTGCCCCGCAAAAGCCCGCACGGTCCGGCTGAGCAGGCTCTCTCCCGAAACTTCGACCAGCGCCTTAGGGCCACGCCCGAGCCGCTGCCCCGCGCCCGCCGCCGGGATAAGAGCGGCCACCCGTTCTGTACCCACTAGTCCCGCCACCGCTTGGCCCTCTCGTTGTCGATCTCGAGCAGGTCGAGCGCCCTGGCCGTGACCGTGCCCACGAGTTCGTCTATCGTTTCCGGGCGGTGGTAAAATCCCGGCGAGGCGGGCAGGATCGCGGCCCCAGCGTCGTGTGCAGCCAGCATGTTCTGCAGCATGGGCCGGGAATAGGGTGCTTCGCGCAGCATCAGCACCAGCGGGCGACGCTCCTTGAGCGTGACGTGGGCGGCGCGGGCAAGAAGGTTATCGGCAAATCCGTGCGCGACCTTCGCCAGCGTTCCGGCGGAGCAGGGTACGACGATCATCCCGTGCGTGCGGTACGACCCGGAGGAGATCGCAGCGCCCAGGTCCGCGTCCTTGTAGACGACATCCGCAAGGGCCTCGAGGTCCCGCACGGTTTCCTTGAGTTCGGTGGGGATGACCTGCTTCGCGCCCTGCGTCACCACGAGGTGCGTTTCGACGGGCAGGTCGCGGAGCGTTCGCAGGATGTCGCGTGCGTAGATCATGCCGCTGCCGCCGGAAACACCGACGACGACCCGTTTGCGTGTGCTAATCACCCGTTCACGATACCCTGCGCTCTCCCTGACGCGAAAGCCGCGCTGCGCCCGGTAAGCTTGGGGTTATGACGTTCGAGAGGTTTGCGGAATTGCTCGCCGAGATGGTCGACGAGGTACCGGATGAGTTTCTGGAGGGGTTGCAAGGGGTTCACGCGCTGCCGGAGATGAAGCTCGAGCCCGACTTTCACGAGGTCTACCGCATGGGCGAATACCTCGACCCCGGTCCGGAGAGCTTTCTGGGTGCGGGCGAAGGGCTGGGCCGCCACGTTGCCCTCTACTACGGGTCATTCGAAAAGATCGCCGAGGACGACCCCAACTTCGACTGGGAGGATGAGATGTGGGAGACGCTAACCCACGAATTGCGGCACCATGTCGAGTCTCTGGCGGGCGATGTGAGCCTCATCGAGGACGACGTCGAGCGCAACAGAGCCTTTCGGAGAGCCGGACGCTGATGGAGGACTGGGAAGCCGGAGCCCGGCTCTTCAACGCGGGCGAATACTGGGAGGCGCACGAAGCCTGGGAGCCGCCCTGGATGCGCGCAGAAGAGCTCGAGAAGCACCTCTACGCCGGGGTGATCCTGATGGCTGCGGCCCTCCATAAGGCCCGCGAGATGGACCATGCGCGGGGCGGTCGGCGCAACTACGCCAAGGCGCTCGCGCACCTGGCCCTGCTCTCCGACACTTTCGCGGGCGTGGAGATTCGGAGGCTCGAGGCTGCGGTCCACACCGCACTACAGGACCAAACGCTGCACCCGCAGGTACCGCTCAACCTCGAGCCCCAATAGAAATCCGACAGTTCAGGCCTGCCCGATGTCGAGCCGGGTGATCTTGCCACCCGCGTCGAGCTGGGGTTTGAAACAGGTGCGGAAGTCGCCCCACGCGTCGGAGTGGAAGGTGCAGCGGACCTCGAGGCCCTCCTCACCCCATACCTCGTCGATGCCGGTAAACCGCTCGTGGCCGAGCGCCGATTCGCTAATAGCGTTGCAGATTGCGGGGCTGACCGTCGCCTTAGAGGGTCGCATCCGGACTGAAGAGGCTCGCCCAAGCCTCCTTATTCCCCACTTGCAGAGCGTCTAGGATGCGCCGGACCATCGGGACGAGGCGTTAGACTAGCCTCATGGCTCACTCTCACGACGCGCTGCCTCACGATGAGCGCCGCGCCCGGCGACCGGAGACGGAGCGCAGGCTGGCGCGCTCCCGGCAGCACCGCGTTCTCGGCGGCATCCTGGGCGGCATCGCGGCTTACGTCAGCGCCAACCCCGCGACAGTTCGCCTCATCTTCGCTGCCGCGACGCTCCTCTCCGGGGGCATTCTGGCGATTGGCTACGTGCTGCTGTGGCTGCTCCTGCCGCTGGAGAAGGCATGAACTTAGCCCGCTTTCACCGCTGCCGCTACACGCCCACCCCCACACCCATCGAACCCCTGCGGCACCTGAGTGAGCACCTTGGCGGCCCGGATATTTACATCAAGCGCGACGACCTGCTCGGCCTCGCAGGTGGCGGCAACAAGACGCGCAAGCTCGAGTTTCTCGTAGCGGAGGCGCTCGAGCAGGGGGCCGACACGCTCATCACGGTTGGCGCGGTGCAGTCCAACCACTGCCGCCTGACGCTGGCAGCGGCAAACAAGGAGGGCTTGAAGTGTCGTCTGGTGCTCGAGGAGCGCGTTCCGGGCTCGTACAAACCGGACGCCAGCGGCAACAATTTTCTTTACGGCCTGCTCGGCGCTGAAAAGGTCACCGTCGTTCGGGGCGGTGACGATTTCGTACGGACGATGGAGGCCGAGGCCGACGCACTCGCCGCCGTCGGGCGTAAGGGCTACATCATCCCGGGTGGCGGCTCGAACGCGCTCGGAGCGCTCGGTTACGCGGCGTGCGCGCAGGAGATCGGGGCGCAGTGTTTCGATATGGGCCTCTCCTTCGATCACCTCGTCTGTGCCAGCGGTTCGGGCGGGACGCACGCCGGGCTCGTCGCGGGGCTGTTCGGGCTAAGCAGCGACCTGCCCGTGACAGGCATCAGCGTGCGGGCAGAGCGGGCGGCGCAGGAAGCCAAACTGCACACTCTGGCGCAGGAGGTCGTGGGCAAGCTGGGTATCCGGGCCGAGCTACCGACCCGAGCCCTCCGTGTCTACGATGATTACGTCGGGGAGGGCTACTCGCTGCCGACCGAAGGCATGGTCGAGGCGGTCAAGCTCTTCGCCCGGCTCGAGGGCGTCCTGCTCGATCCGGTCTACACGGGTAAAGCGGCGGCGGGACTCATCGACCTCGTGCAACGCGGGTACTTCGGCTCCGGCGAACGCGTCCTGTTTCTCCACACTGGCGGTGCGCCCGCACTCTACGCCTATCAGGACATCCTGACGAACTGATGCACGCACGTTACGCGCACACCAACATCATCGCTCAGGACTGGCGTGCCCTGGCGCGCTTTTACGAGGACGTGTTCGGCTGTGTCCGCCTCGAGCCCGAACGCCAGCAATCGGATGCGTGGCTCGAGCAGGCCACAGGCGTTCCGGGGGCGGCGCTAGAGGGTGTACACCTGCGGCTGCCGGGACACGGCGAAACCGGGCCGACCCTGGAAATCTTTTCCTACACGTCCATGCTGGATAAAGAAGCGCCCCACGCGAACCGACTGGGGCTGGGGCACCTCGCCTTCGCTGTAGATGACGTTCGGGAGACGCTCGAGCAGGTGCTCAGGGCGGGTGGCAAGGCGCTGGGTACCCTCGCCCACACGGACGTTCCGGGCGTGGGACACCTCACCGTCGTCTATGCTACCGACCCCGAGGGCAACATTCTGGAACTTCAGCGGTGGGACTGACCTACCCAAAAACGGTCGGTGTACTGGGCGGCCTCGGCCCGGCGGCGACCCTGGACTTTTACGCCAAGGTGCTGGCGCTCACCCCGGCAAGGAGCGATCAGGAACACCTGCACCTGATTATCGACAGCAACCCTAAGGTACCTAACCGCAACGAGGCGATCGCGGGCCGGGGGCCGTCACCTGCACCCATGCTCGCCGAGATGGCACTGCGCCTGGAGCGGGCCGGAGCCGACTTTCTGGTGATGGCTTGCAACGCCGCGCACGCCTTCCAGCCGGACATCGAGGCAGTGACCCGCATCCCGTTCGTTTCCATCATCGAGGAAACGGTGCAGGCTACCCTCGAAACCGCACCGGGGCTGGCGCGGGTCGGGGTGCTGGCCTCGTCCGGGTGTCTCGAGGCGAAGCTCTACCAAAACGCTTTTGATCGGCACGGCGTCGAGGTCGGGGTGCTGGGGGGCACCGAGCGCGAGACGTTCATGAGGCTTCTCTACCGCATCAAGGCGGGTGAGAGGGGCGCAGACGTAAGCCAGGCGATGTGCGCCCTCGCGGAGCACCTTGTCCACGAGGGCGCGGAGGCTATCGTCGCGGGCTGCACCGAGGTACCGCTGGTCCTGACCCCTGAGCACCTCCCCTGTCCGTTTGTCGACTCGAGCGCCGTCCTCGCCGTGCGCACCGTCTTTTATGCTACGCACGGTCTACCGGAACGGCTCGCAGGGGATTAATCGCCAGCGGGCGTCACGGCGGTTGCCGGGTCGCCGTCGATTGCGGCGGCGAGCTGCGGCACCAGGTTGTCGAGCAGATAGGGCAAACTCAGCACCGTTACGAACGAGGTCGCGGCCCCGAGCGGGTCGCCGTAGGAATCTAGCAGGACCTCGCGTCCCTCGGTATGGACCGGGAGCTGAGTGTAGAGCGGGTTGGCCATGACGCCTTCGCCCGGTACAGCGTCGAGCCAGACCAGCACGTCGGTATCGAGCAGATCGAGGCGCTCCATACTCAACTGTCCCCCAAACGCGTCCCCGACGACCTCCCCCAACGCTTCGGGCAGGGTAAACCCGAGATCTTCGAGAAGGTACCCTCGAGAATCCTCCGCCCCGTAAACGAATATTCCTTCATAGGGCGTGGCGACCAGCGCGCTCGCCCCTACGAAGTCCGGGTGCTCTTCCTGGACTGCCGCGAAGCGCGCCTCGATATCACCGATAAGCCCCTCGGCTTCCTCGGCTTTGCCAAGCGCCTGCCCGACTTTCCGGGTCAGCTCCTGCCAAGACACGCCGTAGTCGCGCACGCCCGCTGGAGGCGCGACCGTGGGCGCGATTTCCGACAGAAGGGTGTAGTCGTCCTGGCTGAGGTTCGAGTAGAGCGCCAGAATGAGGTCGGGCTCGAGCGCCAGGATGCGCTCGTAGTCGATGGCGGAGCCGTCCAGAACAGTCGGCAGGGGCGCGTCACCGATGGCTTTCTGCGCCCAGGGCCAGAGCGCACCAGGCTGCTCGCCGAACCACTCCGTCGTGCCGACCGGCACGACACCGAGTGCGATAACAGCGTCCTGATCCATGAGACCAACCGTCACGACGCGTTCGGGCGTTTCGGGAATCGTGGTCGTCCCGTACTTGTGTTCGACGGTAAAGGGCTGAGCGGCGGCAAGACCAGCAAAGAGGCTCAGCAGCACCAGGGCGAGGGTCGTCGAGAGGGTTTTCATGCAACTCCTTTGGGCCGGAAGGTCCGGGGTTGCGTCAGCATACGGGCTCCTATTTCCGAGTGTCAAGCTTGGAATTAAATCATCGCATGCTGGGTAACCCATGCCCCGAAAGCGCCCTGTAAGGGTGCGAGAACCGAGTAGGAGGCCCGCTTCGCAGCCAACGAAGAGCACAGCGGGCTTCCTTCTCAGGGGATTAAGTCCTGCAGAGCGCCTTCGGTATCAGGCTCTAGCCCTTTACCCCCCCTGCCGTCAGCCCACTAATGATGCGCTTCTGGAAAAAGATAATGAGCACCACGAGCGGCAGCACGCCGAGCGTGATCGCCGCGCTGATAATCGCCCAGGGAAAGGCGTATTCGCCCTGATAGAGCGTGATCCCTACCGGAACGGTGCGCATATTGAGCGTCGTGTTAAAAGTCAGCGCCAGCGTGAACTCGTTCCAGGAGTTGACGAACACGATGATCGCCGCTGTGACGATCCCCGGTGCGCTGACCGGGGCAACGACGCGGAAGAGCGCGCTCACGCGGGTACAGCCGTCGATAAGCGCAGCACTCTCCAGATCCTGCGGGATGAGCTGAAAAAAGCTCGTCAGGATCAGTGTGGCAATCGGCAAGTTGAGGGCGATGTAGGGAAGAATCAGTGCCCAGTAGGTATTCAGCAGGTTCGGCGTAAAGACAGGCGACGGAAAGAGTGCGCTCAGCCAGGGGATCTCGACGCCCACGAACAGGCGGTAGAGCGGCACCAGCAGGAGCAGGGCCGGGAACATACTCGTCACCACGATAAGGGTAAGAATCAATCGGCGTCCGGGCAGGTTGAGCCGACCCAGGGCGTACCCTGCAAGGGCGGCAAAAAGCACACAAAAAAGGGTCGCCACGACCGACACGACTGCCGAGTTGAGCAAAAATCTCCCGAAGGGATTCTCGCTAAAGACCGATACGTAGTTTTGTAGCGTGAACATCTCCGGCCAGTAGGTGATGGGACGCTGGCGCAGTTCGCTGCTCGGCTTGAATGAACTCAGGATCAGCCATACCACCGGGAACAGGCCATTGACAATGACCAGCAGCAGGACGAAGTAGCGAATGAACCGGTTCATTCCGTGTAGATCCAGCGAAGATAGAAGATGGTGATCCCAAGACTCAGCAAAAAGAGCGCGACCGAGAGCGCAGCGGCGTAACCGATATCGAGGGTGAGGGTGGTGTTGTATATATAGATGCCGAGCGTCTCGAGCGCGCGCCCCGGCCCCCCCCGCGTCATGGCGTAGGGTACATCGAACGCCTGAATTGCAGTCAGGGTACGAAAGATGAGCGCCACCGCAATCGCAGGTCGCAGGAGCGGCAAGGTGATGCGCCAGAAGCGTTGCCAGGCACTTGCCCCGTCGACCTTGGCGGCCTCGTAAAGCCCGCCGTCGATGGACTGCAGCCCTGCCAGCAGCACCAGCCCCACAAAAGACGAAGTCTTCCAGATGAGCGTCAGGTTGACGGCGATGGTCGCCGGGACCACGCGGCTGAGCCAGATCGGTCCGGTGAGCCCCACGCGCCGCAAGAGGTCGTTGACGACCCCGAACTGATCCTGAAAGAGCCAGGCAAAAGTCAGGCCCGTCAGGACCGGAGGCATGGCCCAGGGCAGCAGCAGCGCCACACGCACCAGCCAGCGCCAGCGGTTTTTGAGGTCAGCAGCGAGCGCCAGAGGCAAACCCACGATAAACGATCCCGAAACCGTCACGCCAATGATGAGAAGGGTCACGCCGAGCGCGTGCCAGAAACGCGGATCGTTCCACTCTCCGTCAGGCCCCGGTCCAATCCCGAGGAGCGCCCAGAGCGCCACGAAACCCACTGTTCCGCCTATCGATGCCCCGTTCACCCCGCGCCAGACGAGGACCCAGAGTAAAACGAGCACCAAGAGAAGCGCGAGTCGCCAGACGAGAAGGTGAGAGAGTGACCACGTGAGCCCCTCGCCCCAGGCCATATCGGCAAAATTCTCGAGCCCCACGAAGGGCGTGCCTCGAGCCGGCAAGTTGAGCTTTTCGTAGTGCAAAGACTTCCACACCACGTTGAGGATCGGGTAGAGCATGACGAGGGCCAGCGTCAGAAGCGCGGGCAGCAGCAGGAGAAAGCCGAGCTGCGCTTCAGTCGGATTCCCTGCCCGAAGGCGCGCCCAGAAACCTGGGCGCTTATACGGTACGGGTTGTGCGGTCATAGGCTACTGCTCGAGAATGTCTTCTAAACCCGACTGCATCTCGGAAAGGGTCGTATCGACGTCCTGCGAGCGGGCAAAAAAGGCGTTCATATTGGTGCGAATGAGTTCGGAGACCTCGCTGTAAAACGGGGTGATGGGGCGCGGACGGGCCGCCAGGATCACATCGTAGAACTCGCCAAACTGTGGCGCAGCCGAGAGCACCTCTTCGTCCTCATAGAGTTCGTCACGTACCGGGATGCTGCTCGCCTCGATCGCCAGGGTCTTTTGTGCGTCGTAGGAGGTCATGTACTGAATAAGCTTGAAGGCGTCCTCCTTGCCGTCGCTAAAAGGATTGATCGCCCACTGAAAGCCCCCCACGCAGGTAGCCGACGCATTGTCGTCAAAAGCAGGCAAGGGCGCGACCCCGACGTTACCTTTGACCACGCTGTCCTCGTCGTCCTGGAAATGCGCCCAGGCGTAGCCCCAGTTCAGCATGAAAACGGCTTCTCCTGCCTGGAAGGTCTGGCGGCTCAGGTCGGTCGTCTCCTCGGCGATCCCAGGTTTGGTGATACCCGAAGCGAGCGTGTCGTCGTACCAGGCAAGCGCGGTGCGCCCCGCGTCCGAATCGATGGTGACGTTGCCTTCAGCGTCCTGCCAGTCGCCACCTGCGGTCCAAAGTGCCTCGAAGAAGGTGCAGTTGACCCCTTCGATCGCGGCACCCTGGTAGTTGAAACCTTGCAAGTTGGGATCGCCTTCACCTTCGGTGATGGCGAGCGCCTGCTCTTTCAGCTCCTCCCAGCTTTTGGGCGGCTCGAAGCCGTATTTGTCCAGGAGGTCTTTGCGGTAGTAGAGAAACTGCGCGTCGGTCCAGCCCGGCAGACCGAAGAGCTGACCGTCGATCGTGTTCGCCGTCACCACGCTGTCGAAGTAGGGCTCGAGGTACGCGTCACGGGCCTCTCCAGACTCGAAGTAGCCGTCGAGCGGCTCGGCCCAGCCTGCCGCCGCATACTGCGCCGGGTTGACGATATCCATGAGGTAGACGTCGATGTCTCCACTGCGGCTCGTAAAAATGGTGCTCAGGTACTGATCGCGGGCGTCCGAGGTCGCACCGCCCTCCTCGAGTTCGGCCTCGATGCCGGTTTCGGCTGTAAACTTTTCCAGAATCGGGGTCATGATGTCAGGCCGCATGGTCGAACCGACGAACACGCGAACCTGAGCGAACCCAACGCCCAAGCCCATTGCCAACGTTGCGCAACACAGTGCGACGAAAAACCGCTTAGCCATTCCTTGCCTCCTTCTAGACTGTCGCTCAGTAGCGTTGAAGTACTCTACCCCATAGACAAACTGCAGGGAGGCGCACCCGGCCTCCCTGCAGCGGTTTACGGAAACAGCTTTGCTTAGAAGTGGTAGTTGATTCCGGCGCGGGCGCGCAGGTAGTAGGCGTTCGGGTCGCTCAGCGACGCGAGGTCATCTCCGATCAGGTAGCTCGGCAGCGCTTCGACGAATATCCCGACGCCACTTTTCCCACTCGGACGAAACTCTCCCCCGACAAGGACATGGGCCGATAGGTTGACCGACTGCAGCTCCTCTAGGCTCGAGGGCTCCGTGAGAAAAAATCCGTCCGCGCCGATCCCGCCATAAAAGTTGTGATAGGTCAGGGGTACGTAGGTCTTGCCGATCAGGTCCACGGTGGCAAGCTTGAGGCCACCGCTAAAAGGATTTCCTTCGATCCCAGCGCGCACGCCGAAAAAGGGAATGAAGTCGAAACCGAGCTGCGCGCCGAGTTCAGCAGCTTCGGTGAAGTCGCTGATCTGATTGTCGAGCGGTGTAGCGAGCGAAACGCCCAGGTACAACCCTTGGGCATACGCGCCTGGAAGCGCAAGCAGGACAAGTAAAGCGAATATACGAAATAGGTTCACAGACATCTCTCCTCTTGCGTTCACCATATCCAAGCTCGGTGAGAGCCGCAAGCCCGCCGTTGCAAGGCTGGCACAAAAGACCCACGTCACGACAACCGCCCACGCTAACCGGCGGTTCCGGACGCCTATACGACAACAGCTAGCAGCCGTGCGCCAGCCTATGCGAAGCGCCTTAAGACTAGCTTAAGAGCGGCTCGAGCACCGTGGACAGCCGCCGAAACAAATCCCGGCCCGAGGCTCAAGGGGACACGGACGCACATGAAAAAGCCAGCTGCGTGAGATGGAATCGTTCGTTAGAGCAGCTGGCTTTTCGGTTTGCGCCACCCCGGGCCGGGAGTGGCGGGTGCGCAGGTACTGACCTCAGGAGTGGCCTCTCCTTTGGTTTTTTGGCCTGCGCGGTCAGGAGTACGCTGGGCAGCGAAGACTCCGTTACACACAATACGGCTTGGGAGCAGGAAGAGTATGGGTGTATATTTAATCATTTCTTAATTTTCGGTCTACCCACTTCCCGTTCCACCTCCGCCCAAAGGGACGGAGGAATGTCCAAATCGCCTTGAGCCCACGCACGACGTACGGTAATGTCGGCTCTTGAGAAAGAGAGGCCCAACCCATATGACGTCAACGCCACAACAGCCCCGCATCACCGTCTGGAACGAGTTTCGACACGAAAAAAGCCGAGACAATGTCAAAGCGATCTACCCCGAGGGCATCCACGCTGCCATCGCGACGTTTTTGCGTGAAGACGGCTTCGACGTAGCCACGGCGACTCTGGACGAACCCGCGCACGGCCTGACCGACGAGGTGCTCGCCAATACCGACGTGCTCTTCTGGTGGGGTCACGGGGCGCACGATGAGGTCGAAGACGAGATTGTCGCCAAGGTCCACGCCCGCGTTCTGGACGGGATGGGACTCGTCGTACTGCACTCCGGTCACTTTTCCAAGATTTTCCAGCGCCTCATGGGCACGACCTGTAACCTTTCCTGGCGCGACGTCGGTGAAAAAGAGCGTCTCTGGGTCGTTTCGCCGCATCATCCTATCGCTGAGGGACTGGAAAATTCGTTCGTGGTGCCCAAAGCCGAGATGTACGGCGAGCCCTTCGACATTCCGGCCCCCGACGAGCTGGTGTTCGTGAGCTGGTTCGAGGGCGGCGAGGTATTTCGCAGTGGTGCCTGCTTCTACCGAGGACGGGGCAAGATCTTCTACTTCCGCCCCGGTCACGAGACTTTCCCCATTTACTACCAAAAAGAGGTTCAGCAGGTGCTCAAGAACGCAGCACGCTGGGCCGCTGTGACGCCTTCTAGGCCCACGACGGTGTTCGGTCACGTACCTGATCCGCTCGAGCCCATCGCAGCGACCGACTCGAACAAAGACGAGGTGCACGCATGAACGTCGGCATCGTCGGGGCAGGCGGCGTTTCGCTCTACCATTACAACGGCTACAAGGCGGGAGGAGCCAATATCGTCGCCATCGCCGACGCCAACCCACTCGCCCTGGCCCAGCGTCAGCGCGAGTGGAATATTCCCAAGGGGTACGCCACCTACCAGGAACTCATCGACGATCCGAGCGTCGAGGCCATCTCGGTGTGCCTTCCAAACGCGCTGCACCATCCCGTGACGGTCGCGGCGGCAAGAGCCGGAAAGCATGTCCTGTGCGAAAAGCCCGTGTCCCTGTCGCTCGATAAGGCCGAGGATATGATCCGCGTCTGCCGCGAGGCGGGCGTTGTGCTGCAGACCGGGCATCACCTGCGCAGCGAGAGCGCGTCGCTAGCCGCCAAGAAGCTTATCGACTCGGGTGCACTCGGGCGCATTACCTTCATGCGGCTGCGGCAAGCCCACGACTGGGGCGGAGCCAAAACGGTGCGCGACTCGTTTGGCAAACTCGCCAACTCGGGCGGCGGCACGCTCCTCGACAACGGCTGTCACATGATGGACCTCGCCCGCTACTTCGGCGGCAACGTCCGCGAGGTCTACGCCCGGATGGGGGCGCTCGGTTTCGACATCGAGGTCGAGGACACCTCGCTTGTGGCGCTGACCTTCGAGTCTGGAACCATCGGCTCGGTCGAGAACGCCTGGACCGCGACCGGTTGGGAGCAGGCCTTCTGGATCTACGGCACGGACGGGGCCTTGGAGTACAGCAACCGCACGGGCACCCTGACGCACCGCTTCCGCCAATCCCCGGGCACGGCCTGGCACGAGCCCGACATCTCACATACGACCTTCAGCGGCCTCGAGGCGCACATGGCAGGGGTCATCAACTTCATGGAGGCCATTCGCGGCGAGCGCGAGGTCGTCTGTAGCGGCGAGGACGGGCTCGAGGCCGTGCGGCTGGTGCTCGCGTCCTATGAAAGCGCCCGGACGGGTCTGCCCATCAAGGTCGCGGAGGTCGCGGGCGTTACGGCCTAAACCGCACACGTCTTCAGTTTTAGGAGCCGATTACGCGTTGCGTAATCGGCTCTTATCGTTGGCGCACGGGCGTGTAGCCTGTGCCGTGACGCTTCGCACCAAGCGTCCCCACTCACCCAAGGCGTCAGCACATTCAAGCATTCCTATAACACCGAACGAAAATACGTCTCGATCAGCATACCGCCAGGAAAGGGCATTGCTGCAGAGTGAAGCCCGCTCATAAGGCAGCGGAGACAAAGCGTCCGTGCGAGCCCAGAAGGCTCCCGAACCCCACGCCGAGCGTGAGCTTTTCCTGACCGCTCGGCTCGATCGAGATTGGGATAAGGAACGACGCACGTGATTTTGTTACGCTCACGCTTCTCCACAGACGTACACCTCTATCAGG
>JBMDWS010000096.1:0-3060 GCA_048594695.1 Truepera sp.
AGCCTCGCGGGCGTGAGCCTGTCGCTGGGCGCGTTTCTGGCGGGGCTGCTGGTTTCGGAAAGCCGCTTCGGGCAGCAAGCACTGGGCGAGATCTTGCCCCTGCAGATTATCTTCAGCGCCGCCTTTTTCATTTCGGTCGGCTTGCTTTTAGACCTCGGTTTCGTAGTCATGAACCTGCCGCTGGTGCTGGCGGCGATCCTCGTCGTGCTCGTTGTCAAGACCCTCGTTACGACCGGAGCAGCCCGGATTCTGGGTTTTCCCTTGAGTGTAGCGCTGCCCGCCGGGTTCCTGCTGGCGCAGGTAGGGGAATTCTCGTTCGTGCTCGAGCGGGCCGGGCGCGAGGTCGGCCTCTCCCCTGCCGGGCTCGGTGAGGCAGGCGCACAGACCTTTATCGCCACCACCGTCCTGCTGATGGCCGCAACGCCTTTTCTGGGTCGCATCGGGCGCAAGGTCAAACATCGCCTGCCGACCCCGCAAGCCGCGAGCAGCGAAGAAACGCCGGACGCGAGCGCGTTCGAGGGCTTTCGGGATCACGTCATCATCGCGGGGTACGGCGACATTGCCCGGCGCTTGGCGGGCGTTTTGGAGCGTGCCCGCGTCCCCTACATCATCGTCACGCTGAGCCCGACCGGTGCGACCGAAGCCGAGGGCCAGGGCCGGAGTGCGGTGCGAGGCGACTACAGCAAGGCTTCCGTGCTGAACGCCGTCGGCCTCACGCGGGCGCGGCTGCTGGTCGTCCCGGATGACGACCCGTCCATGACCGCCCGCGTGGTGAGCGTCGTACGCGGCCTCGCCCCTGACCTCACGCTCATTGCCAAGACCCAGACACACGCGCAGGCGCGGGCGCTCAAGCAAGCGGGCGCGAACGCCGTCATCTCGGCGGAGTACGCCGTCACCGAGCGGCTCGTGACTGACGTGCTCGAGGGTGCGGGTTTTGGTTCCGAGGACGCGCCGCGCTACGCCGAAGCCTACGAGCCGACATCCTCGCAAACCGTCGCCCTCACACCCGACCAGCAGGCGACCGACGCGTGCAGCCACACCGATCAGGCGCACCCTGTCACGCCGCTCACCGACGGTTGCGAGGAGTGCCTGGCCCTCGGCGACTCGTGGGTGCACCTGCGCGTCTGCATGACCTGCGGGCACGTGGGCTGCTGCGACGACTCGAAAAACAAGCACGCCACGGCGCATTTTCATGGGACGGGGCACCCGATCATCCGGTCCATGGAGCGCGGCGAGGACTGGGCGTACTGCTATGAGGACGAGGCGATGCTCTAAGGGCAAGCGGCAGGTTGGGACGCTGCAGGGTAGGCTAGGGACTGAATCCCACTTTCCACGGAGACACCATGAAACTCGAGCACATCGCCTTCAACGTTCCGGACCCGCAAGCCGCCGCCCGCTGGTACACCGAGCACCTGGGGCTCGAGGTCGTCCGGGCGGGTACTGCCGCGCCCTTCCCTCACTTTCTCTCGGACGGCGCGGGTGGCGTGCTGGAGTTCTATCACAACACGGGCGGCGCGGTGCTCGAGTACCGCGACCTGCACCCGTTTACGCTCCATATTGCCCTCCTGTGCGAGGACATAGAGGCTGACCGGGAGCGCCTGCTTGCCGCTGGGGCGGAAGCCGAGGGCGAGATCGACACGACGCCCGCCGGGGACCGCCTCGCCTTCTTGCGGGACCCCTGGGGTGTACCCTTGCAGCTCGTGGAGCGGGCAACGCCGCTAGTCTAGGTTGGTGGTCTAGCAGGTTGTTCGCAGGTTAGTCCGTCTCTTCGGGCGCGGCGTGCTCGAGCCTCAGCCCTATCGCCGTCCGCTCGGGGAACCCTTTCCAGTAAGTATGCTCGGGCGTCTCGTTGCCCGCGTCGTCTAAGTCCCAGACCCCGTCCACCGCGTTTTCGGTGAGGTCGAAGTAGCTCGCCAGCGCCGTATCGCCTTTTAGGTGCAGCCCGAAGTAGGCGGTGGCGAAGTGCTGCGCGATGTTGTTCATGCGCACAGTGTCCCAAACCGGGTCGGCGTAGTGGTCGAAGGTGCCGTTTTGCCAGGTCACGTCCGGCGCGGGGATGGGCGCAGCGGCGTTGTGGTTTGCGTTTTCAAAGGTCAGCAGGTACCGGTCGGCATTGACGGCACCCTCGAAAATCGCCCGCACGCCCTCCTCGTAGCCCGACACGTCGTCGGCGCTGCCCGCCATGAACAGGATGGGCGTTTCGATCCCGGCAAGGCCCGCAGCGTCCCAGAAGCCCGCGTTCATACCCCAGGGGCCGATAGCGATCCCGGCCTTGAAGCGCGGGTCGGGTGGCAAGTAGCGCGGGTCGCCCACTGTTCGTTGCGCCAAGGCCCCGTTGGGCGGCGAAAAGTCGAAATCGACGCTTGCCTCGGTAAAGCCCCCGCCCAGCAGGTTGACTATCCCGTAGCCGCCCATCGAGTAACCAACGACGCCCACGTTGTCCGTGTCGACAAGGCCGGAGAGGAAAGTACCCTCGGTGCTCGAGTGCCGCGCCACCTCCTCCAGAATGAACTGCTGATCGAGCGGACGGTTGAGGAGCGTGCTGGCAAACGCGCCCTGATCGCTGTAGGTACTGTCGCGGTGGTCGATGGCAACGACCACATAGCCCTTGCTCGCCAGATTTTCGCTCAGGTGACTAAGCAAGAAGCGGTTGCCGGGATAGCCGTGCGAAACGATGATGAGCGGATAGGGTGCCTCGGCCCGGTCGGGGCGCGCGTCCCGCACCGCCTGCCCGCCAAGTGTCGCCTCGGTCTCGCCGTCGCGGGTGACGACCCTGTAACTGCCGCCCGGTTCGGTCCCGGCGGGCAGCGTTGCCGGATACCAGACCTCGAGCGTTAGGGGTCGGTCGTAGCGCGGGATTTCCTGGCCTGGGACAGCGTTGACGATGTCGAGCTGATCCTCGTGGACGACCTCGAGCGTCTGCACGCCGATCGTATGGGGCCCACGCGCCGCGAGTTCCGGTGCGTCGGGCCGCAGGAGATCGATGCGGTTTTCAGCCAGCGCCACCGCGAATGACGAAAAGAGAAGACTCAGGAGCATAAGCTTGATCATAAAATTCGG
>JBMDWS010000097.1:0-2083 GCA_048594695.1 Truepera sp.
TCTGGGCCTTTTTGTTATCCACAGCGGTGCTAAGCACCAGACCCTTGGCGTCCGTCTCGAGCGCGTGAACCCGGGCACGCTCCAGGAGGGCGCGAGCGACCCCACATCCACGCGCCTCCGGCGTCACGAACAGGTCGTTTAGAATCCACAGTCGCCGCGCCGAAACCGATGAGAACGAGGGATAAAGCTGGGTAAAGCCGACGGTCTTGTCTGAGCGTTCAGCGAGGAAAACGACGCTGTCGTTCTGCGTCAGGCGCTCGTGCAAAAACGACCGTGCGACAGCCGTATCCGACGACCGACCGTAAAACACACGGTAGGCGTCGAACAGTGGGACGAGGGCGTCTAGCTGCTCGAGCCCCGCCCGGAAGACATCTGTCTCCTCACGCATATTCGCCTGCACCCTGCCTCAAACGTCGATCATCACCTTGACCGCGCCGTCGAGGCCCTTTTCGGCATACTCGAACCCTTTAAGCGTGTCCTTGAAGTCGAAGTGATGCGTGACCATAGCCTCCACATCTACCGCGCCCGAGGCGAGCAGGTTGACGGCTGCGGGGTAGGTGTAGACGTAGCGGAAGATCCCTTTGATGTCGAGTTCCTTGATGGCCAGTTCGACCATCGGCACGGTGTAGTCCGAGTTGTCGCCGAGCCCGACGACGACGATCGTGCCGCCGCTCTTGGCGGCCTTGAGGCAGGACACAAGTGCGAGTTCAGCGCCCGCACATTCGATGGCGAGGTCCACGCCGCGCCCACCCGTCGCCTCATGGACAATCGCCTCGGCGTCCTCGCGTGCGTCGAAAGCGTGGGTTGCGCCGAGCTTTTTGGCGATCTCGAGCCGGTGCGAACGCACATCGCTGATAAAAATCTCCGTCGCACCAAAAGCTTTGGCCGCCATCAGCGAGGTCAGGCCGATAGGCCCCGCACCAGCGATAAAGACGCTCTGCCCCGCCGAAAGATTGCCGCGCCGACAAGCGTGAATCCCAACCGAGAGCGGTTCGATGAGAGCTGCAGCCTCCAGAGAGAGCGAGTCCGGGATCTTGTAGGCGAAGTCGGCGGGACTCACCGCGTAGTCGCTCAGCGCCCCGTCAACCGGCGGCGTCGCGAAAAAGCGGACCTTAGGGCAAAGGTTGTAGCGGCCCGTCTTGCAGGCTTCGCAGCGGCGGCAGGGAATTCCCGGCTCCAGAGCCACCCGGTCGCCGGGTTTAAGGTGCGTGACGTTGTCACCGATTTCGGACACGACGCCCGCGACTTCATGCCCCAGGATCATCGGCTCGCGCACCACGAAGTCGCCGATATGCCCGGTGCGCCAGTAGTGCACGTCCGAGCCGCAGATCCCGACCGATTTGATCTTGACCAGGACGTCGTTGGGGCCGTAGGCCGGAGTGGGAACGTCCTCGAGCCGCAGGTCTCGAGCCTTGTGTAAAACCGCTGCTTTCATGCTTATCCTCCCGAACGCATCCATGATACTCGGCGGTGCGCGCCTGACCAGCGTGACCCGTCAGCGTACTACGGCCCTCTATTCAAGGAGGACGATACCGGAGTATTCTCGTGAGGCTATGTCAAAACCCAACCTGTTGGACTTCGAGGGAAAACGTGTGCTCGTGACGGGTGCAAGCCGGGGCATCGGGCGCGGTCTGGTGACAGCGTTTGCGACGCACGGGGCCGACATTGTCGCCGTCGCGAGGGACGCGGGCGAGTTGGAGGCGCTCCGGCTCGAGGTCGAGGCTTTGGGCAGGCGCTGCGACACGTTTTGCGCCGATCTTGCCGACATGACCGAGGTCGAGCGGTTAGGCGCGCAGGCCCGGTCGCTAGACGTTCACATTCTCGTCAACAACGCCGGGGTTTCCTACCCACAGAGCGCGCTCGTGACCAGCCTGGAAGCCTGGGAAAAGACCTTTGCCGTCAATGTACGTGCAGCGTTTTTTCTGGCTCAGGCGTTCGGTAAACCGATGCTCGAGCGGGGCTGGGGGCGCATCGTCAATGTTTCTTCCCAAGCCGGACTGATCGCCCTCGAGGACCACGCCGCCTACTGCGCCTCGAAAGGGGCGCTCGAGATGGTGAGCAAGGTGCTGGCGCTCGAGTGGGC
>JBMDWS010000098.1:0-11100 GCA_048594695.1 Truepera sp.
ACGTCATGGGAACCTACCGCATGGGAACCGACCCCAAGACGTCGGTAGTCAGCGCGGAGCAGCGGTCGCACGACCATCCGAATCTTTTTCTGGTCGGTAGCGGGGTTTTCCCTAGTGTAGGAAACGCCAACCCGACACTAACGATCGCAGCCCTCGCTCTGCAGGCAGCAGGCACCGTGCATAAAGATCTGCAAACGGGTTCATAAAACAACTGAAGCGCATCTCGCCAAGCGATACCCACAGTCATGGCTTGCTCGGAGGCGGCACTGCCTGCTCGACATATCGCCAGAACAGCAGTCCAGGTCAGCGCGTCACACCATGATCGTGGCGTAGCACCAGGGTCCGGATCTCCCGGGGGGGTCTGTGAGCAGCTGGTAAGCAGCAGCGCCGACATGACAAGCGACAGTAAAGCATGTTTGCAAGTTGGCAAGATCGGTGGTCGTAGGTTTCTCATGGGTGAGCTCACGCCCTTGCCCTGATGTCTAAACAGTATACCCGTCGCTATAGTTCCCCAAAATAAGGGGATGAGGCAGAAACCCCCTCGGCACGGGTTTTGATTGGATTTTTAGGTCACACCTTGATTCTGATGCTAGTGGCGTTCTTGCAAAGAGCTGGATGAAGCGACGCTTCGTAAGAAACGGCACCTGCCATTTGTTGATGCGTAGGGCACGCTTCAGCGGTAGCGCTTGGGTAAAGTCACATCCCCCAAAGCACCAAACCCGGGTCCCTTCTCAAAACCACTGTTTTGGGGGAAGCGAACACGACTGTCCCGGAGCTGTTTCAGTGTTTGTGTCATCCCCAGAGTGCCAATCTCTCTCGCTCTTTTTACGCGTTCCAGATCGAGAAGTTCTGTCATCACGGTTTCGCCGGTTGATGTACGCTGCACTACACGCCCATCTGGATCAACAATCTGAGAAAAACCACCGCCCCAAGCACCGACGCCGTTGGTGTCCACGAAGTAGCACTGATTGGTAATCGCGTGGGCCTGACCGAGGGCGAGTTCGAGTTCCCGATCGCCAGATGTTGTAAGTGTCGGGTGCAGGATAACCTCGGCGCCCAACCATACGAGTGCTCTTATCGTTTCCGGGAACCACATGTCGTAACAAATCGAGATTCCGAAACGGCCGACGTCAGGAACATCAAAAACGCAGAACTCCTCCCCTGGACTAAATTCGGCTTCGAAAGGGTACCAGGGAAACATTTTGCGGTACTTGGCGACAATTTCTCCCTCGGGTGAAATCACGATCACTGTGTTGTAAAGGCGGTCGTCTGAAAGCTCATACATACTTCCGGGGAGGAGCCAGCGTTGATGGCGCTGGGCCAGCGCACACAAGTAGTCGCTCATAGGGCCAGGGATTGTCTGCTGAACACGCTTTAAGTAGTCAGGAGACGGCGTTTGACTAAACTGGACCACGCCTGGAGCCGCAAGCTCGTGAAAGATGATCATTTCTGCCCAGGGTATATGTTGTGCGACGTCACGCACATACCCTGACATCTTCTGCAGGGTCGCTTCGGGGTCCCACGGCACGACCGCCATCTGCACGCCCGCGATGCCAAAAAGTTTGGTTATGATCTCACCCACCCTTGCACAAGGATGCAGAAGCTTGTTTCAAAAGTGTCCAAGTGGCCGACCTCCGTCTACAGGTATGACGCAGCCGGTAGAAAAAGTGAGGTGGGCTGCGGCTACGTAAACGGCTTCGGCCACTTCGTCAGATGTTGACAGCCGCTCCAGAGGCGTCAGCGCCCGCTGCTTTTCGGACCAGCCCGACTCGAGTTTCTGCATGTAAGGCCCCTGTACGAGGCCAGGCGCAACCGAAACAACGCGTATGGACGGAGCAAGCGCACGACCCAATGACCGGGTAAGGGAATCCAGACCAGCTTTTGAAGCGCAGTAGGCAGCGTTCGAACCCTCTCCGGTGGTGCCCGCGACCGAAGAGATGTTGACTACGACGCCTGAACCGCGAGAGCGCAGAAGTGGCGCGAAGGCGCGGACTGCGGCAAACGACCCTCGCCAGTTCACCCGGAAAATTTCGTCGATGAGTTCGTCGTCCAGCGCCTCGAGGTCGCTGTGGTGAACAAAGCGAGTAAATCCCGCATTGTTCACCAGGAGGTCGAGTCTGCCGTAGATATGCTCGACCTGTTCGGCAAGCAAACCCAGGGAGGCACTATCCGTCACGTCAGCGGGACCCAGGAGGTGACCATCGCCAGCGAGTGACGCCACGACCTCCCGAGCGCCCTCCTCGCGGCTTCGATAGTTGACGATCACGCGGTACCCTGCAGAGGCCAGTCGGCGGCAAATTGCCGAACCCAGGTCCCCGGCTGCCCCCGTCACAAGAGCGACTCTCCTATCGGTCATATGTCTAACGGGCGTCCGGGTGCTGAGGTTTGTACCGGCGCACCCGCAGCGCAGCTTGTTCACGGTGGGCGGCGAAGCCCTCGAGCTCACAGACCGTGACGACGTTTTCTCCTATCACGACGCTGGCCTCGGGCGTACAACGCTGGTACGTGACCGTCTTGATGAACTTGCCAGCCCAGAGCCCACCGGTATAGCGCGCGGCGCGGTTTGTGGGCAGAATATGGTTCGTACCAATGGTTTTGTCGCCGTAAGCCACGTTGGTCTCCGGTCCCAGAAACAAGGAGCCATAGTTCGTCATGTGCTCTAGGAAGTACTCAGGATCTTCGGTCAGGATCTCCACGTGCTCCGACGCGATGCGGTCGGCTTCGGCGACGAGTTCCTCGCGTGAATCCACCAGATAGATCTGCCCGCAGTCGCGCCACGCTTTGCCGGCAACGTCAGCTGTTGGCAGGACTGACAGCTGACGTTCGATTTCAGCCTCCAGACTGTTCGCCAGGCGCGCACTGCTCGTTAGAAGAACGGCCACCGAGGTGGGACCGTGCTCAGCCTGCCCCAGGAGGTCGGTTGCGACCATCTCGATATCGGCGGTATCGTCGGCAACCACCAGGATTTCGGTAGGACCAGCGAGCAGATCGATGCCTACAGTGCCGAAAAGCTGCCGCTTGGCTTCAGCGACATAAGCGTTTCCCGGACCCACCAAGAAATCTACCGGGGCCAAATCCTCGGTGCCGAAAGCCATCGCGGCGAGCGCCTGGACCCCGCCTAGAACGAAAATCTCGTCGGCCCCGGCGAGCGCCATGGCGGCCACGGTAGCTGGGTGCGGCTCCCCGTTACGCGGCGGCGTGCAAGCGACGACCCGCGGCACACCGGCAGCCTTAGCTGTAGCTACGCTCATGAAAGGCGAAGCCACCATCGGGTAACGACCTCCCGGCGCGTAGCAGCCGACGGCGTTTATGGGGATGTGGCGGTGGCCCAGCGTGACGCCCGGAATGGTCTCGATTTCAAGATCGTGCATACTGGCGCGCTGCGCCTCGGCAAACCGGGTGATCTGCTCCAAAGAGAACTCGAGCGCTGCTAGGTCGCGCGGCGCAAGTGACGCGATCGCCCGAGCAATTTCCTCTTGGCTAAGCTTGAAAGACTCGGGGTTGTACTTATCGAGCTTCTCCGAGTAGCGGCGTACTGCCGCCTCACCTTCACGCTTTACGTCCGCGAGTATGGCCTTGACAGTTTCTTCCACCTGAGCCGTGATGGATTCCAG
This sequence comes from Truepera sp., assembly GCA_048594695.1. Taxonomy (GTDB): domain Bacteria; phylum Deinococcota; class Deinococci; order Deinococcales; family Trueperaceae; genus Truepera. The sequence continues at coordinate 3,615 of JBMDWS010000098.1, forward strand.
AACGCTAGTTTCAGTGCCAGATTTGAGGGTTTGCATCCTTTTCCTTTCGTGCCGTGAGGCCTAGAACCTGCTGGAGTAACCGTCGCTCGACGATCAGTGACCTGCATCTACTAAAGCGCTCGGCGTAACAACACTTTTGCGGGTCGTGCCGCGCGCAACAAACGTGACCGGCGCCGTTACGCGCCGTGGCTGTGCTTGGGGGTTAAGGACACACTCGAGTGTCTCGGCGATCATCTGATCAATGGGCTGATGGACGGTTGAGAGCTGGTAGCCTTCCCAAGATGCGGCCTGGACGTCGTCGAAACCCACCACGGCAACGTCTTCGGGCACACGCACGCCGCAATCGACACGGAGTGCATCGACTGCGCCGAAAGCGATGAGGTCACCCGCACAAAACAGCGCGTCCGGTGGCTCTGGCTGTGCGAATAGAGAGTTAGTGGCGCTACGCCCCCACTCGTACGAGTAATCCTTCTCGAGAGCGTACGAAAGACCTGCCCCGCGAGCCTGCAACGCTGCGATAAATCCCCCCTTGCGATCCTGGTTTGTAGACGTGTCCGGGTGTCCCCCGATGAACGCGAAGCGTACGTAACCCGCGTCGAGGAGCGCGTCAGCCACAAGCCTGCCCCCCCCGATGTTGTCGCACGCGACAGCGTGGACGTTGGGGTCGTCGAGGCGGCGGTTAAAAAGGACGACCGGCACGCCGGCCTTATAAAACGTCTGGGCCAGGTGCGACGATAGAGTGATCGAGGCGATGATCATCGCCCCCACCCGGTACTGAAGTGCCGTGCGGAGAATTTCATCGATGTCGCCGCTCTCGTCGAAGCTAAAATACATGACTTGACGTCCCGTATCCCACAGTTTGGCCGTCAACTCCTCCAAAACGCGCGGGTATAAATGATTATCGAGTCTCGCGATGAGCACTCCAACGATGTGTGTACGGTTCTGAACCAAGCTGCGGGCAAACGCGTTCGGATGGTAGCCGAGGCGCTGCGCCGCCTCCAACACGCGTTCTCGCGTCGCTTTGGAGATGTTCCCAGCAGGACTAAACGCTCGTGAAACGGCCGACTGCGACACGCCCGCCTCCCGGGCAACGTCATGAGATGTGGGGTTGCCTGAACCTCGAACTGACTTTCTCGCGCTTCTCGTCATGTGCCTAGTATGACGCCGGGGTCGTCGGGCGCTCCTGCGTCACGCCCGACAGCGTCGCCTTCGCGCCAGAGATGAGAAAGGAGAGGTCGGATTGAACGGTAACGAAGCGGTAGCCGAAATCCAGCATCCGACGGGCGTATGCGGTCGACATCGTGTGAACGCCAGCCACAAGATTGCGCTGCCGGGCCAGCTCGAGAATACGCGCCAGAGCATCCACGACCGGACCGTCCTGCCAGTCGGCGCCAGGCGCTCCGCCGAGCGCCTGACTCAGATCGGCAGGTCCTACGTAGACCCCGTCGAGCCCGGGAACAGCCATGATGTCGTCCAGGTTCGTCAGCGCCTCCACCGTTTCGATCATCGCCAGCGTGAAAATCTCCCGGTTGGCGACCTCGGCGTAGGTGTCTCCTGCATGCAGCCGCACCCGCGTCGGCCCGAACGAACGGTAGCCCTGAGGCGGGTACCTGCACGCACCGACGAACGCCATGCATTGCTCCGGGGTGCTAACCATCGGGCAGATGAGGCCGTAGCATCCGGCGTCAAGTAGTTTCATGATGATGCCCGGTTCGTTCCATGGGACACGCGCTATAGGTACAGTCTGAGTGCCCGTTATCGCCTGAAGCATGGGTAAAACAGCTTCAAAACCGAACGGCCCGTGCTGCAAGTCGAGGGTCAAAGAATCGAACCCGATGTGCGCCATGGCCTCGGCGGTCAAGGGAGAGGGAATATGGAGCCAACCATTAATGATGCTGCCTCCCTCCCGTAGCCGCTGCTTGACCGGGTTGAAGAACGTCACGCTTGCAACCAGTCGTGCAGAAGGGATGAAACAGCTCGAGGTCGCTCCAGCGACGCGTAATGACCGCAACCGGGCAAGGTTTCAAGCCTCGAGCCCGGTATAAGGCGCTGGATTTCCTGGTGCAAGTAGAGAGGCGTCACTCGGTCTTGAAGCCCAACAATCAGCAGCGTCCGACACGTGAGCGCGGCGAGGGTCCGAATACTATCTGGCCGACTCGCTAGTATGTCGAGCTGCCGAGCGAACGCCACCGGGCCGAGCTCGAACGCCATCTCGGTGACGAGAGACATGGCGTCTTCGTTCTGAGCATGCACACCTGCAGCGTGAGCTCGGACGACCTTTTCGAACTCTCCAGACTCGACCTCCTTTTTCCAGCGCGACCACAGTTCAAAATGCTGCGGCGTGCTACCCCTCGGGTTGGTCGCCATGAGGCACAGGCTACTCACTCGTTCTGGCGCTCTACGCATAATCTCTAGAGCGACAAGCCCGCCTAGAGAAAAGCCGAGCAGGGCAAAACGTTGCGGGGCAAGCTTCAGAACAGCCTCGGCGCACTCTCCCAAGTTGGAGCCCATAAGGGGCAGATACACCAAGGGTTCCGCCACGTCGTGAATCGGCCCTTCCTGCTCCGCGAAAACTCGCTGCGTGCAGAGCGTGCCCGGAAGCATGACGAAGGGCGTTTTCATTCGCGGCTGCCGATTCGCTCCAGTACTTCCCGTTCTCGCTCCGCATGGTCATCCGGCAGTCGGACCATCTTTCCGGTGTCGTCGGCCTCGTAACCCATTTCGGCAGCGGCGCGAGAAACGTAAGGCGACCAGTACGGGTCCTTAAAGGTAAACACGTCGTGGGGGTCGAGAACGGCCGACATCCAAGCCGTTCCGGTCTCCTCCGGAAGAACCTCGAAACCGCGCCAGAGCTTAGGCGGCAAGCTGATGAAGTCCCATTTTTCTAGAATTGTTTCGCCGTCCACTTTGTCTTCAGCCTCTCCCCAGTAAAAACGCCATTTGTGTTCGGTGAGGGGCATAAAGCACTCGACGTAGTCGTGTGTGTGATAGGCCGGCCCATTGCCTGGCTCCGCCTTCACCATCCCGATCTGAAACCGGTGGGGCAGGTCAATCATCGGTGTGAAGCTGGGGTTCTCGCTCGCCGTATCGCCGACTACCGCATAGTTGAGACGCTGATGATGAGGCAAAGGGCTGTCGATAAACATCATAGGGCTGGGACGCCCCAGCATGTCCTGAAAGCGGCTCACCCGACCCTCCATCGCTCCGAGATCTCGATGCTCAGGCTTTTGCTCCCGGGGATCTTTTAGTCCTTCAGATGTCACATCAACTCCTTGCTTCCAAATGGTCATAAGAGAAGCTATGAATACGTAATCTTGGTAAGTCTGCTAGCACTATAGTTTTTACATGCTCGCCTGTCAATGCAGTGTAAATCCATGCGATAAAAGCTACTTCTAAGAGAATTGATGCATGCATTGTACTGATTGACACGAAGTATGAATACGTAGTACGGTACATTCCACGATCCGGTCTAATATGTAGAGCCGCGGTGATTTTGAAGCCGGAGTCGGGAGGCGTTCAATGAAACGTATGCTGTCATGCCTGCTTGCGCTAATCCTGGCAGGTGCATTCGCGCAGTCCCCAACGGCGGCCGACTATAACCTCGAGGAGGGTCGGCCCTACGAAGGCACGGAGCTTAATTTCCTCATATGTTGCACCGCAGTGGCCCAGTTCGCTGCGCTCATCGAGCGGACGCAAGAATTTACAGACCTGACAGGTATCACTGTCAATTGGTCCAATACCCCGTACGAGTCGTATAAAGATGAGATTTTGGTCGAGGCTTCAGCGGGCACGGGCAGCTACGACCTGGTGGCGTGGGTCGATTCCTGGGGTCCGCCCCTTCAGCCGTTCCTTCTGCCTATTGACGATCTCGTCGCGGCGGACAGTGTGGACCTGAGCGACTACCCTGAAGCGTACCTGGAAGCAGCGAAGCTTGGGAGCGACACGCTCTACGGTTTGCCGCTCCGCGGCCACGCGTTCATGCTCTGGTACCGAGAAGACGTTCTCGAGCAAATCGGCCTTGAGGTTCCCACCACTTGGCAAGAAGTGGCCGAAGCCGCCCGTGTCATTCAGGAACAGACCGACTTTGAGGGCGTATCGCTCTATTACAATATTGGTACTGGACAAAACCTCTTCGCGTGGCTTTCGATGTTGTGGGGTGCGGGTGGAGACGTGTTTGACGCAGACTTCCGGCCGACCTTCAATGACGAAACAGGTCTTGAGGTGACCGAGTTCTACGCCAACTTTATCCGCGAAGGTCTGACGGCCCCCGACGCTGTGGCCAGAGGCGAGCAAGAAGGCTGGCAGGCCGTCGCCCAGGGCCGAGCGGCACTTTTCCCCGGCTGGTCGTGGATCTACGAAAGCCTCGCGAATCCTGAGTTCTCCGGACAGGACGTGATCGACAACCTGGGATTCGTAGCCGCGCCGGGCTGGGAAGGGGGCGAGCGCACTTCTTACGGCTACATTTGGCCCGTGGGGATCTTCAGCGCTAGCCGCAACCAGGAGGCAGCCTGGGAGTACCTCAAATGGCTCACCAATGAACAGGTCAGCCTCGAGCTGGCGCTCGATAAAAGCACGCCGGAACTCTCAACGGTGGTAGCGACTCGTTACTCGGCGCTACGTTCGCCCGAAGTCAACGAGACGACAGGCGGTTTGCAAGAAGCTATGGCTGCAGCTCTGGAGCAAGCTCGTACCCAACCTCTCATCCCGGAGTGGCCCGAAATCCAGTCCATCCTGGAAGTCGCCATCAACGAGATCGCCAACGGTGCCGAAGTCCAGAGCACTTTAGACATAGCCGCGTCTGACGTCGAAGACATCATGTCCCGGGCGGGCTATTACTGATCTGCACCGACGAGACGGGCACGGTCAGCCACATCTCGTGGTGCGCCACGGACTGACCCAAACCTTTCGACGCCTGTCTGGTGACGTAGTGTCTGCTCATGCAGATCTGCGTCGTCAGGCAGCGGCCCGATCGTTTGGTTGACGACGCTGTTGGATGTCGGGAAGGGAGGCTCTTATCACTACACGAAATCGCCATACGCTTTTTTGGTTGTTGACCCCCGCCGTCGTTCTGCTACTTTTGACAACGACCTATCCGCTCGTATACGCGCTAGTCAATTCGTTCCGCTACTGGCTATTGAGCCGACCCGGTCAGGAGCGGTGGGTTGGGTTCGACAACTATATCCGCGCCTTCGGAGACAGCGGTTTTCTGAATAGCCTGTTCGTTTCGGTCAACTACACCGTCATAGCCGTCGTTGCCGCGGTCAGCCTGGGCCTCGGGATTGCCCTTTTGTTACAAAAAGCCAGCCGCCTACACACGTTCGTCAAAGTTCTTCTTATCTTCCCTTTCGCTGTATCACCCGCGCTCAAGGGCTTCTCTTTTCGCTTCATGCTCGACAGTAATTCAGGCGTCTTCGATGCGATTGCCGATGTTTTTATCAGTGCAGCCAGCTGGGTACTGACGCTTGGCGGCCTCATCCATTACCCCGCCTTCCAAATTGGGGGGCTTGAGGCGGGGCGCCTCACCATCTTTCCAGCCCTAAAGTTCCCCATAACCCCGGACACGGTATGGCTCGCTGACGGATTCTGGGCGCTCTTTTGGATGGCTATGAGCGAAGTTTGGGGCTGGGCTCCCCTATTCGCCCTAATGTTTATGGGGGCACTCGGGTCGATAGACACAGACATCTTCAATGCGGCGAAAATAGACGGCGCGACATCGGGGCGCATATTTTGGCACATCACGCTGCCGCTGTTACGCCCGGTCCTGCTTATCGTCACGCTCCTCAAAATCATCTCCTCGTTAAGGATGTTCGATCAGGTCGTGACGATGACAGGAGGTGGGCCAGGCCGGTCGACCGAAACGATCAATCACTTCATCTACCAGACCGGGTTTGGTCGCGGCCTGGACATGGGCTACGCTTCGGCCATGGCCTATGTTCTTGTCATCGGTTTGTCGATTTTTGCCTTCTTGTACGTCCGGCTGCTCTTCCGGCGAGCGTAGGAGAATCATGACCATCACACAAGCGCGTTCGCCTGCCACCGCCCGCAGACTCCCGCCACGTTCACGAGCCGGAAAGGTTCTTGACACGGTCGCATCCCTTCTGGTCGCGGTTTTCGTGTTGCTGCCCATCTTCTGGCTTGTCCTCACGTCGTTTAAGGGTCAGCGCGACGCGTTCTCGCTGAGACTTTTCTTCCAGCCTACACTCGCAAACTTCCGAATCATCTTTTCAGACACTTACCGAGTAGGCGGCATGCTGGTCGATAGCCTGATCATTTCGAGTATCACCATCTTGATTACACTTCCCGTAGCGCTCTTTGCTGCCTATGCGTTCTCCCGGTTCCGCTTTCGGGGCAACGACTTACTCCTGGTTTGGGTATTAGCGACGCAATTTCTGCCCCCTGTGGTCGTCCTTTTGCCCCTCTACAACCTGTTCCGGAGGCCCTTCGGGTGGTTGCCCGTTACCTGGCTCGAGGTGCCCTTTATCGAAAACCTCTCCCGTTTCACGCTCCTCGACACGTACACTGCACTCGTCATTCTTAACTTGTCGTTCACGCTGCCTTACGCGATATGGCTCCTCAAGGGTTTCGTGGACGCACTGCCCAACGAGCTCGAGGAGGCCGCGTACGTGGACGGCAGCACCACGTTCGGAGTTTTGCGTCACATCACCTTCCCCCTTATTCTGCCAGGTATCATCGTCTCTGGCGCCTTTGCGTTCATCTCGACCTGGAACGAATTTATCTTTGCACTCGTGATCGGTGGGCAACGGGTAACGACCGTCCAGGTAGGTCTCAGCCAAATGAACAGTGCGACAGGTGTGATATGGGGGCAAATGTCGGCAATCGGCGTGCTCATCATGGTGCCGCTTATCGCGCTATCTTTTCTCATTAGGAGGCACTTCGTCAGTGGAATCACGTCAGGCGCGGTGAAATAAATCATGACTCAGCAAAAGCGGCCCAAATCGACCGACCCGGCGCACCCTACACTCGACGTCCCGTACAGGGATATCGGCGAGCTTCTATACCCCGAAGGCGAGAGGCGTCAGCCGCTCCGGGGCTTCGAAGATCACTACGTCGACATCGTCCACTATATCGTCCGCTGCACCCACGATATCTGGGAAAAAGGCGACATCGGTCTCATCTACACCCACTATTCGCAGAACGCGCGGGTACATTCGGCCGAAGGGCTCGTGTACGGCCGCGATAAAATTATAGAGAACACGATCCAGAACCGGGCAGCGTTCCCGAACTTACGGGCTTTCGCCGACGACGTCATTTGGTCGGGCGATGAAACGAAAGGGTACTATTCGTCGCACAGGGTTTACGACGTGGCCCAGAACTCAGGCTATTCGGTGTATGGCCCACCGACAGGCAGGTGGATGAGGCACTACACCATCGCCGACTGCCTCATTCTCGAAAACCGCATCGTCGAAGAGTGGCTCGTTTACGACAGCCTCGCAATCGTCCGGCAGCTCGGTCTTGACCCGCACGC
>JBMDWS010000099.1:0-8485 GCA_048594695.1 Truepera sp.
CCTCTGTGGTCTGCTTCTACTTTTGCTACTGGTGGCCTGCGGAACCCAAAGAACGCCGACGACGCCCACAGAACCTACCCTACCCGTGCAGCCGACGTTCCCCGAGGGCCTGATGCCTGGGACCTGGAACACCATCTCACCAGAGGGCGAAACGATCTGTTCGGACGGCTCGGCGTACGCGTTTTACGTCTATCCCGGAACAGTCAATAAGGTCGTTGTGGATTTCGAAGGGGGGGGAGCTTGCTGGAGCGGCGCGACTTGTGCAGCACCCAGGCAATTCTACCAGCCCACCATTCCGCCACTCGAGGACCGAATTGGTAGTGCGTCGGGCCTTTACGAACGCGACAACCCGAACAATCCCACGAAGGACTGGTACCACGTCTTTGTCAGCTACTGTACGGCAGACGTGCACCTCGGCGACGCGGTGCAGACCTACGCTACAGCCGAAGGTGAAAAGACGGTCTATCACAACGGGCAGAAGAACGTCTCGGCGGTGCTCGAGTGGCTCTATGAAGGTTTTGCAGCGCCTGAAGCGATCTTCGTTACGGGCTGCAGCGCGGGCGCGTACGGTGCGGCACTCTACACACCCTTTTTGGCCGATCACTACCCGAACGCCGACGTGACCGAACTGGGCGACTGTGGTGCGGGGATCATCCCGGAGCGTTTTGCAACAGACGAAGACGGTCTAAAGCGCTGGAATATCGAGGCCGTCTTGCCTGAGGGCGTCGATATCTCGGCAGGCATTCCCGCGAGCTTTCTGGCGGACGCTTACGTCGCGATCGGGCAGGCGCATGGCAACGTGACGCTGGCACAGTACAACTCTTACCTCGACGTCATACAGATAGGTTTTTACGCGGCGCAGCTCGGCCTCGATCCGACCAGCCCTGAAGACCTGCAGCAGGCGGCGGGTCCTTGGACCACGGGCCTTGTCGGGTCGCTGCAGCAAATCGGCGGAGGGCTGCCAGAAGACTTCTCGAGCTACCTCTCGCTTCTCGACGACGACAACACCCTAACCAACGGGACGGCCCACTGTATCCTCTTCCGCCCCGAGTTCTATACCCTCAGCACGAGCGGCACGACGTTCGCAGGTTGGCTCGGGAGCCTCCTGAACGATGACGTGCCGCCCGCCTCGGTCACGCCACCGACCACCGGGCTCCCGTTTTCTCAGGGTGTCTGAGGGGGCTCGAGGTCGGTAAGCCAGAGAAGATCGTCTTGGGCGTGGATGGCCCGGGCCGGGGTTTTGTCGAAGTCGGTTGGACCCGTTTGGTCGAGGGTGGCGGCCAGGGCTTCTTGCTTGGCCGTCCCTGACACTAAAAAAGCGACGGTCCGGCTCATGCTTAGCCTATTGGCAGTCAGGCTTACGCGTACCCCTTTGCCCCGCGGGCGTACCACCGTGACCCAGCCCTCGTCGAACACGGCACCGGTGCCTGGAAAGAGCGAGGCCGTGTGGGCGTCGTCGCCAAGGCCCAGAAAAGTCAGGTCAAAGGGGTCGTCGCCGATGGCGCGCCAGATCGATTCGGCGTAGATGTAGGCGGCCTTTTCCGGTTCGTCCTCCAGATAGGGCCAGGGGTGGACCTGATCGTCGGGTAGAGAAAGCCTGTCGAGGAGAGCCGCTTTGGCTGCACCATAGTTGCTGTCCTTATGATTATGCGGCACGTACCGCTCGTCTCCCCAGAAGATATGGGTTTTGGCCCAGAAAGCTTCGTCGGCGTACTGCTCACGGAGCAGGTCGTACATTTTCAGGGGTGTGCTGCCCCCGGAAAGAACCAACGCGAAGCGGTCCCGCGCCTCAATGCTCTGCTCTGCCCTCGCAAGTAGCTCCTCGACTGCAGCTGCTGCGACATCCTTGACTTGTCTAATCACCGATGCGCTCCTCCTCTTGGGGTTCCTTTTTGGGCTCGCTCCCGCGTGATAAGAATAGCGCCAGAGCCAGTAGGGCCACACCTCCAGCGTACATGAGCAGATCGAGACCTGCCTTGACATCGATACTGGCGACATAGTCGAAGTATCGAATGATTAAGACCAGCAAGATGGCCTTGCCTAATTTTTCCTTAAGTCCGTCGAGATCGCCTACCTCGAGGGCGCTTCCGAGCGGTTTGTCGTCGGCGCGTTCCAAGCGGCTGATAAAGAGTTCGTAAAGCCCCAGCGAAACGATCACGAAGATTGCGCAGAGGAGCGCGGCGTCGACAGCTTGCAGCACTTCCGAGATGCCGTCGGCGGTGTCCTTGCGCGTAACGCCTATGATCACGTCATAAACCGACAAGTAGGCGAAGTAAGCCGCGCCGACGAGCAGCGCCAAGACGGGCACGATGATCAGCCAGCGGGCTCCGACGAGTAGCCTCTCCAGCGTCTTTTCCAAAGCGTCTGCTCCCTGTTCCTAATGAAGTGTTGTTAGACTCTCGCTATGACCCTATCACGAGATGAGGCCCTCCGTCTCATGGAAAGTTGGACAGCCTCTGAAAGCTTGCGCAAGCACATGCTGGCGGTCGAATCGGCGACAGCAGCCTACGCCCGCAAACTGGGCGGCGACGAAACCATTTGGCGGATCGCCGCCCTCCTTCACGACTTCGACTACGAGCGTCATCCCGATCTAGGCGAGAACGGGCACCCCTATGTGGGCATGAAGTATCTGCGTGAAGCGGGCTATCCCGACGCCATCATCGAGGCCATCGCCGGACACGCGGACTTTACCGGCGTACCCCGCGTGACACCGCTTGCCAAAGCCCTTTACGCCTGCGACGAACTGACCGGCCTCATCACGGCCGCGACGCTGGTGCGGCCCGACAAGGACGTGCGCAACCTCGAGCTTAAAAGCCTCAAAAAGAAGTTTAAGGACAAGGCGTTCGCGCGCGGCGTCAACCGCGAGGATGTGGTGCGGGGTGCTGACGAACTCGGCGTCGAGCTGTGGGAGCACGCGGCGTTCGTTCTGTCCGCCATGCAAGCGGACGCGGAGATACTCGGTCTGGACGGTTCTCTGGCCGCATAAAGGTACCATGATGAAGCTGGTTATTCTGTACGGGCCACCTGCTGTAGGCAAGTTGAGCGTTTCTGAGGCGTTGGCCGCAGAGACAGGGTTCCGAGTGCTTCACAACCACCTCTTTATCGATCTCGCCGAAGCGGTATACGGGGAGAGGACACAGGCGATGGCAGCGTTTACCCGTCAACTGCGGGAGCTGAGCCTGGGGGCGGCTCGAGAGGCGCGAGTGCTGGGTATCATCCTGACCTACGTCTATGCCCGCGACCGCGACGCCTACATCCTGGGGCTTTGTGAACGTGTGGAGGCGGCGGGTGACGAGGTCTGTCTGGTGCAGCTCACCGCGAGCTTGGCGACGCTCGAGGCGCGAGTTACCGAACCCTCTAGGCGAGCGTTTGGCAAGCTGATGACCGTAGAGGGTCTACATGAAACGCTTGGGCGTCTGAATGAACCCCATGCGACTTTTGAAGAGCGGGAGGGCTTGCGGATCGTGACCGACGACAAGACGCCCGCCGAGGTCGCGGCGGGCATCGTTCAGCACTGGTGAATGGCTGGCTGTGCGGTGACTCAGTTCGCGCTCGGCTCGGGCACCTCGTCGAACGCTGCTGGCGGGTTCAGCAGCCGCCAGTTCCACTGCCCTTCCCGGCGCGGTGGCCAGATGACGGCCGTGGCCTGCCCTGCGATCGCGATGCTGTCGATGGGGCCAAAGTACCGGGAGTCCTCGCTACCGCCCTTGGCACTCTCACGATTATCGCCCATCACGAAGTAGTGCCCTTGAGGGATGATGATCTCGCTCAGGTAGGGCTCGTCGTCGGGAGTGTTGGCAGGAACGGGCGCGAGCGCAGCGATCGTGCTGCCGTAAAAAAACTGCATCTCCTGGCTGTCTATGGGTGCGGGGCCACCAGTTCGCGGGTCGTAGGTGCCACCGATAAGTCCTTGAAACCCGACGATCTTGCCGTTTTCGGCGGTAACGACGGGGTAATTAATCGGGTCGGGGGTGATCTCGCCGGAGGAGGAGATAAAGCTCTGATCGATAGGTGTGCCGTTGACGATGACCTGGCCTTCTCTAATTTGCAGGCGGTCGCCGGGTTGAGCGACTACCCGTTTGATAAAGAAGGTGCGTCGGCGCTGCTCGATAAGCGAGGGTGCATTGGTGGGTTCGCGCACCACCACGATGTCGCCCCGGTCGTACTCGCCCATTATGCCCGCGCGCCGCAGCCACGTTTCGAATTTGGGGATAAAGACGCGGTCGCCGGTAAAGAGTGAGGCGGGGAGCTGACCACTGCCCCCGTTCAGGGTCGGGCGCATGGAGGAGCCCACGACACCCACGGTGGTGAAGACGAAAGTCACGATGAGGTAGGCAACGATCAGTGCCTCGGCGTAACCTCGCACCTCGCTCCAGAAGCGTTGTGAAGCTGTTTTAGGTTTGTCGTCGGGTGGACCCTTTTTCAGGTCACGGCGAGCATCTTTGCGCGCGTCCTTGCGCGCGTCGTGGGCGTCAGATGTCATAAAGCGCAGTCTACTCCTTGGGGGAAACCTTGGGCGAGCGTTTGGTGAGAGCGTGACCCCCGCCCTTGGTCTTTGAAGATGCTGGATCAGGAAGCAGGGCTCGAGCCTGCAGGGCCGCAATGGCTGGCGAAGGCTGCTCGATCTGAGGTGCAGGTATTCCCTCGAGCGCGTCTTTTGGCAGCAGACCTGCGCCGACAAAGACCTCGAGCGCACGCCACTCACCGATCCCGACAATCTCCTCTAGGGCCCAGAACGATTCGATATTGATGTGGGGCATGCCGTACTGCACGCGCAGGTCGGCGGGGTGGAGGTTGTACTGAAGCTCGGTGAGGATCGAGGAGGTAATGTCGTTGGCCCGCAGCATCATCTGGGCCATGGGGTTGCGCCGCTCGAGCGTAAAGCGTGCCGTGACCCGTTCCCACCAGCCTCTAGCGTCGCCGCTCGCAAGCGCCGTGCGCCGGGCTACCGTCGCGTCGCCTGCAACCGTAAAGTCGGCGTGCAGGAAAGCTGCTGCATTGACCGGAATGTTGTTGACGATGCCGCCGTCGGCCAGGGTGCGCCCGTTAAAAAAGATCGGCTCGAACGCGCCGGGAAAGCAGCTCGAGGCCCGCAGCGCGGTAATGAGGTCACCCCGGTAGATAAAGACCTCTTCGCCCGTTTCGATATCGGTTGTCGAGATGACCAGCGGTTTTTTGAGCTCCTCAAAAGTTTCGGGCAGATGCTGGGCCAGGAACTTGTGCAGTTTCTGACCCTTGAAGAGCCCGCTCCCGAAGGAAAAATCGATGATGTCACGCCAGGAGATGCTCCGGGCGATATCGTAGATCTCCTCGGCGCTATAGCCGTTGGCATAAAACGCGCCCAGAATCGCGCCCATCGAGGTCCCGGCAATCACGTCTGCTGGAATGTCCGCGCGCTCGAGTGCCCGCAGTAGCCCAATATGGGCAAAGCCTCGGGCCGCACCCCCACTCAGGATGAGGCCGATGCGCCGGGGATCGCCCGCTGTTTCAATCTCCATTTCCCAAGCTTAACGGCAACGTCTGCCTGGATTCGGCGTCCACCTTGCAGTGGGGCTGTAGGGTCTTGATACCAGACCAAAACAGCTGTTTCAGCGTATGAACTCGAAAAGGGGGCCTAGAGGCCCCCTTTAGATTTCTACTGGCTGGGTGTTACCGAGGTTATGCCTAGTTGCCCTCCGGAGCTGGAGGTTGTTGAGGCGCAGCCTGGGGCGCGGGCAGGTCGGTCACGGTAAGGGTCACGTCGACCGTGCGCTCCTCGCCGTCACGGACGTAGGTGATAGAAACAGGCTCGTCGCTCGCGCGGCCCAGAATTGCCGTCTGCAGATCGCCACTACTCGTCACGGGCTCGCCGTCGATGGCGGTAATCACGTCGCCACCGACGCGCAGGGGCGTCGCAGCACCCGGCACCGTGACCTCGAGGTCGCCCCCCTGAAGCCCGGCTGCCTCGGCTGCGCTGCCCGGCTGCACTTCTTGGATCAGCACGCCCTCGGCGGGCAGGTTGAAGTTTTGGACGGCGTCGGCGGGCAGGTCGCCGATGCCGGTAATGACGATGCCGAGGCGTGGGCGGGTAGCAAGGCTGGTAAAGCCGCCCTCCTCGAGCCCGGCGAGTGCCGACTGCACGAGGTTGCTCGGCACAGCGAAGCCGATCCCTACATTGCCTGCTTCGCCGCCGAAGGGACTGCTGTTGGAAATAATCGCTGTATTGACGCCGATAAGTTCGCCCTGAGAATTCAGCAGAGGCCCACCTGAATTACCGGGGTTGATGGCGGCGTCGGTCTGTACGTAGGGAACCTGCACCTCACCGATACTCTGCGACTCGCGGCTGATGGCCGAAACGATCCCGCTCGAGACCGAGTACTCGAGGCCGAAGGGGTTGCCGATAGCAATGGCCTGCTGGCCGATCTGCAGCTCGTCCGAATCGGCTAGCGGGATAGGCGCCACGCCTTCGGGTAGGGCGCTGGCATCTTGCAGCTCGAGAAGCGCAAGGTCGTAAAGTTCGTTGGCGCCGACGACGTTGACCGGCAGCTCTTCGTCGGTATCGGAAAAGGTCACGGTAATGCTCGAGCCCTGAGTCAGTTCGGTCGAATTCTCCTGCAGGGCCTCTGCAATGACGTGCATGTTCGTCAGGATGCGCCCGTCGCTGTCGATGACAAAGCCGCTGCCTTCACCCTGAAGGGGCGCTTCTTGATCGTCGGGGAGATCAGGGAGCAGGTCGCGCAGGCCCGGGGGTGCCTGATTGAAAAAGTCGCGTAGCTGCTGGCTCTCCTCGCTGGCCGTGCTGGTTGCTGTCACGCTGATCGACACGACGCTCGGGCCGTAACGCTGAACGACGTCGATGGTGTTGCGCTCGTAAGCCTGTCGTGCTTGGGCTTCGTTCTGAGCGAGTGCGAGCGGTGCCGTAGCTAACGCCAGGCTGAGACAGCCGCCGACACCAGCCATGAGAAACGGTTGCTTGATTTTCACACGGTCTCCTTGTGAGTCTTAATTTTACCGAGGTTCATCCTCATAAACAGGATACCCAACCCCCATGAGTCTGCCTTAGCGCGCACATGAAGTCTGTGAGGCAAGGTGCTGTCTCCCTCCCGATTGACACTCACCCTATTCTCATTAAACATCTGTCTTCCCTCGCGTGATAGCGTGGGGTCGAGCCTCTCGAGGCGACGGGAGTGGGGACGCGTGGGTAGAAAACCGTGAACAGGCTGCCAGTCGAGATTCAGTTGACCAGCAAGGGCATGCGCCGCGTCGCCCTGGGGCACCCCTGGGTATTTGCCAGCGATTTGAGGCACCTGTCCACACCTTCCGGTGAGGCGGGTGTCGTGCGCGTGCTCGCGCCCGGGGGCGAGTCCATCGGTGAGGGCTTTTATAATCCTTCCTCGAAGCTTGCTCTACGGCTCGTTACACGGGGCGCGCTGCACCTGACAGACGACCTCATCGCCGAGAGAATTCGTGCGGCAGCAGCGTACCGTGAGCGCGTTCGTGGCGACTTTGGTGCGTTTCGTGTCGTCCACAGCGAGGCAGACGGACTGCCCGGGTTGACCATCGATAAGTTCGAGGACGTGCTCGTGGTGCAGCAGCACGCAGCGGCGCTGGAGGCTTTTACCCCGGTGATCGTCGAGACGCTGCAGGGCCTGTACGAACCCCTCGGCGTGCTTGCTCGCAACGATAGCGCCCTGCGCAAGCTCGAGGGTCTGCCTCAGGAGGTGCGGGTGCTAGCCGGAACGGTTCCCGAAAGCGTGCCCTACCGCGAAGGCGACGTGACGCTTCTCGCCGCGCCCTACAGCGGGCAAAAGACTGGAGCGTTTCTCGATCAGCGCGAGAACCATGTCTATGCTGGGTCACTCGCTCACGGCCGCACACTCGACGTGTTTTGCTATCACGGTGGCTTTGCCCTGCAGCTTGCCCGGCACGCCGATACGGTGACGGCCGTGGACTCGAGCGCGCCCGCTCTTGAAAGCCTCGCGGAGGGTGCTCGGCGCAACGGCGTGGTGCTGGAAACGCTGCGCGGCGACGCCTTTGCGGTGTTGCACCGCTTCGTCGCGGACGGCGAGGCGTTTGATACCATTGTGCTCGACCCGCCCGCCTTCGCCAAGGGGCGCGCTCAGGTGCCGCAGGCGCTCGCGGGCTACCGCGATCTGAATCTGCAGGCCCTGAAGCTGCTCGGCGTGGGTGGGCGACTGTTTACGGCGACCTGTTCACATTTCGTGTCGGAAGCGGCCTTTCTGGAGATGCTTACCGGTGCGACGCAGGACGCGGGACGGCAGGTGCGAGTCCTGGCCAAGCGTGGGGCGGCAGCTTGCCACCCGGAAGTGCTGACGCTGCCGGAGTCGCGCTACTTGACCTTCGTGGCGCTCGAGGTCACCGACCTCTGGTAAGGCGCGACAGGCCGAAAGGTTGGAGAGAACCCTGAAATGAGCGAGGCTGCACTGCAACGACAACTCACCGAGACGCTGGCGGAACAGGGGCTGGAGGCTGGCCCCATCGACGT